>JAKFXO010000104.1 GCA_021731345.1 Candidatus Peribacterales bacterium
ACTCCTTCATAGTGACCACACAAAAGCATGAGCCACTCATGCTTGGCTACTGTCTCCACTTTTGCCTGCGTCAGCCTCTCTCCAGCCGCCGAAAGATAGATGCGGTGCGGCTTGTCTGTGCGCTTCGCATTTTGAATCACCTCTTCCATGCACAGCACGATCGGCTCAGCCATCATGAGCATGCCGGCTCCCCCGCCGTACGGCTTGTCATCTGCCTGACGGTGTTTGCCCGGCGCATACGCGCGGATGTCGTGTGTAGCGATCGTCAGCTTCTTGTCCTCCACTGCACGCTTCAGAATGCTCTCCGTCAGTGGGCCTGTGAACATGTCCGGAAACAACGTGAGAATATCAATGCGCATACAGGAAGCTTAAGCGTAAAGCTCCAAAAGGGCTATACTCCGTGCCATGCAGCCCCTCGTCGACGTTCTCATCCCGACCTACAACCCAAAGCCTGAGCATCTCACAGAAGCGCTGAAATCTTTGCAGGCGCAAACGTTTACAGGCTGGACAGCGCTTGTACACGATGACTGCTCAGCAACGGATGTTCTGGCGATCGTTGCTCCGTTTCTCACCGATAGGCGCATTCGTTTCGTCCGCTCGGACGCACGTCTCGGTATCGGTGGAAACTGGAACGCATGTTTTGCGCAGTCCTCATGTCCGTTCGTTGCTTATCTTTTTCAAGACGACATCTGGGCTCCGACATATCTCCAGGAAGCGGTACGCATTCTCGAAGCGAGTGCTGCACTCGGCTTCGTATCGATGGAACACATCTACGCTGTTGAGGGTGAAATGACCTCTGCACCTCTCTATGACGCCGTTCGCGACTTTCGTAATGCACACGTGAAATCTGGACTACATGAAGGGATTTCGCTGCTGAAATGGTGGATCACGCATGAACTGACGCCCAATATCATCGGTGAGCCGAGCTTCGTCGTCATGCGACGTGAAGCAATGGTGAAGATGGGACCGTTTCTGACGGACATGCCACAGTTTTTGGATGTGGAATACTGGACTCGCCTACTTCTGTCGTACGATTGGTATTTCCTCCGTGGAAATTTCGGATCATTTCGCGTGCATGCAAAAGGAGCGAGTGCAGTGAACCAAGAATCCGGCCAAGGCCTGTTCGATAGGCTCCGATGCTTTGAATTACTCATCGCAACACTCTCGCCACTCGATAAGCCGATAGCGATAGAAGCGCGAGGGAAAGCCCTAAAAACGATGGTCACAAAATTTAGAAATCGCGTCGGTTCAGGGAAAAAAGTAAGTGCACAGGGTAGTGGTGAACTCAAGAAATTTTGCCTGCGTCATCCGCTTCTGATTCTGAAAGCTGTCGTACAGTCATACGCTTCAGGAAAATAACATTGCGCCTTTTACTCCAGCTTCTGTACGCTTCAAACCACTATGAAACTCCAGAAATTTTTTGAGACAGCAGTGGACCTCGGCATCCAGTATGACCCGCGCAGCAGAGCGCAGATCGAAAAAATGCTGAAGAAATACAAAGATAAGGAGAAGAAGCTTGATGATAAAGAGAAGCGTTTCTTTGATGCAGAACGCACCTGGAACCCCTACAGCGACTGCAGGATCATCAATGGTGATGGTTCCGAAGAATTCACGCACGTGCTCGTCGGTATCGATATTGAGACTCCTGAGCTTCTGCTCGTAGATCGTCTCCGCGAGAAAGGAACGAAGATCGACGGTGTGCTCATTCACCATCCAGAAGGACGTGCACTCGCTGATTTGGAGAAAGTCATGTCCCTGCAGGTCGATTTGCTCGCAGGCGTCGGCGTTCCGGTAAACCAGTCAGAAGCCGTCCTCAGGCCACGTATGGACAAAATCTGGCGCTCTATTCACGCCGATAACCTCTTCCGCGTCGAGCGCGCCGCAGAACTGCTAGATATCCCAGCCGTCTGCTGCCACACGATCACGGACAACATGGTCTGGGCATTTATGGAGAAGCACATCTGCAAACACGAGTACGACGACATGGGCGAGATCCTCAACGCCATCACCGAGATTCCGGAATACACGATGTACGCGAAGAAAGGTAACCCACCAATCATCGCCAACGGTTCACGCGGTTCACGCGTCGGTAAGCTCGTCGCTACAGAATTCACCGGTGGTACCAACGGCCCAGAGGAATTCTTTGAGGCAAAAGCACGCGCCGGAGTCGGCACCGTCCTCTCCATGCACGTCACCGAGAAGTCGCTAGAGGAAGCCAAGAAGCACCACATCAACATCATTCAGTGCAGCCACATGGCCTCTGATGCACTCGGTGTGAACCTGATGCTCGACGTTATGAAGCAGAAAGATCCGAAGATGACGTTCATCGAAGCATCCGGATTCGTCCGTGTCGAACGCAAAAAGTGGTAAACAGCCTTCCTCTTGGAATCGGCATTGTGGGAATGATGCTCATTCTCATTGCCTTCTTCCAAGTGCAGAGGCATACCTGGTCTCAGGATAGCCTGAAGTACGACATCGTTAATTTCATTGGGTCATCACTACTAGTATTTTATGCGGTCACAGGTGGCGCATGGCCTTTTGTGATCCTCAATGGGATCTGGGCTTTGTATTCGCTAAAAGACATCATCGCTGACATCACGACAAAGAAGAGAAAGTAACCAACTCTTGGACTTACTTCGTAACTCCAGACTCCTTCATCACCTGATCAAAGATCTCTGGGTGGTGAATAGCGAGCTCAGAAAGAATTTTGCGGTTGAGAGTGATCTTGGCCTTCGCAAGAGCTGGAACGAACTGGGAGTAACGAACTCCTTTTGCGCGAACTGCTGCGTTGATACGAACCGTCCAGAGTGAACGGAAATCACGCTTCTTAAGCTTACGGTCGCGGTACGCGTTCTGACCTGCCTTAATGATGGCTTCCTTACCCTTCTTCACCGTCGTGCGCTTCATTCCGCGGTAACCTTTCGTGAGAGCACGAATGGCTTTTACTCTGCGATGCCGATGAATACCACGTTTGACGCGCATGGGAGGGGCTTAAATGTGTGGGACGAGAAGTGCGAGGTTACGCTGGTTGCTGGAGTGCATGAGTTTCGTACGATTGAGGCGCTTCTGGCGCTTGCTCTTCTGCATGAGGAGGTGACTGCGACCCTTGCGGTTGAATGCAAGTTTGCCGCTTCCGGTACGACGGATCCTCTTCTTAGCGCCGCTGTGGGACTTGAGCTTTGGCATACGGTCACGAGAGTGTAGACAGAACTGTACCTGATTGCAAAGGGAAATTGAAGGCTTCTGTGCAGCGTACAGCCTAGAAATTACTTACGAGGCCTCAAAATCACCATGAAGTGGTTTCCCTGACGCTTAATCGGCTGATCGATCTCAGAGACATCCGTCAGGCTCTGCACGAATTTATTGAGCTTTGCGATGCCGTACTCCTTATTGGTGAGCTCGCGTCCACGCATAACGATAGTGACCTTCACCATGTGGCGCTCTGCTAGGAACTCACGGCTACGAGCAGCCTGACGATCCAAATCTCCAGTGTCCGTACGGAAACCAAAGCGAATGGCTTTTACTTCGGTCTGCTTGCTGTGAGCTTTCTGGAGTTTCTCTTTCTTCTTAAGCTTATAGAGGTAGCTTCCGTATTCACCGAGTTTTACGACAGGCGGGACTGCCTTTGGCGATACTTCAATCAAATCAAATCCCTGCTCCTTGGCGCGAGCTAGCGCATCGGCAATAGGCAAACGCTCCGCTGCTCCATCCTCGGCGACGAGGAGAACTTCGGGTGCGCGGATTTGTTCATTGACCTTCGGACGGGCGAAATTGAACGAACGCTGGGGGGTATATCGTTGTCTCACAGGTGTTCGTGTGTCGGAAAAGAATACGTCTTTAGCATGGAGAAAAGCCGCTGGCGGGTCAAGCACATGTCGCTGACACAGGGCATAAATTGCAATAATACTAAAAAAGTGTTATAATAATTTATAATAATTTTCACAAAAAAAATTCACCATGGATTTCAGCGATAAGGAAAAGGCGCCAGATATTCTACGAACGCAGCCAAGGGAAACGGCACCTAACAATTCGAAGCAATTATTGGAAATGCTTCAAAGTTCAAGAATGAAAGGAATGATTGAAATCATCGAACCAAATGCCGTGAATGCCGATGATGATTACGATGCAGAAGTTGAAAGAGCAAAAGAACTTGCATTGCGAAAGCCTGAACCAGTCGAAGTCTTTGGACTTGTAAGCTTTATGAACAAGATCGATCGACACGTTTTGATCGCTCTTTTCTTAAGAGAATATAATGAAAACTCTGACCACAATGACGTGCTCTATTCTATTATGGTCAGCAATCCAAATACATTACTAGCTAATGTCGTCACCTCGGAATTATTGAATGCTAGACGCTTAAGCTTTACTGATCTGGAGAGCATGCTCGAGTGCACACAGAACGAAGGCGATATGGCGAAAGCTATCAGGGAATCAATCGAAAAAAAGATGGGAAAATACTAATTCAAGCGGTGCATCACGAGCCACACGCCGAGCGATACAAGCCCGGCGCATCTGTCTTTGTGAGACATGGATGTGTGAGCACAGATAACACTTCAGGTGGATAGAACGAACCAAAGACTTCGGTCACATAGAAGAAGGTGCCTTTTCGATAGTGTCCGAAGAATGCGGCACGATCAACGTCCGATCCGAGAAGGAATTTCTCCCACTCAGGAAGCGACAGTGAATCAAAAATGCCCGGTCCTGACACAGATGAGTCTGGCAGGAAGCCCACAATCCACGGGGCCATATTATCCATCACGACAACGGTCGAACCATCAGGAACAGATTCATGGAGTGCCGCAAACTCGGTAAGCCACGATGGCTTCACGATCGGATCAATGGAGGACATCTGATGAACAAGAAGCCCCGCCTGCACGACAACAATAATGCCGAGCACAGCGCGTCCGGCAATTGTATTTTTCCACAGCGCAGCAAAAGCGATGCCAACGAATGGCAGAAGGAAAAAATCAAACGGAAGAATGAAGCGACGGTAGAAAAAGAACATGCCAAGTGTTGCGACTGCACACCACAGCACTGCCCACTGCCATGGCGTTCCCCTCTCGCTGTCGAGCGATAGCACAAGACCGGCAATGCCCGCGAGTAAGAGTGGAAGCGATACAAACAGATACTGTGGCAAAGAAAAGAATGCTCCAGAAATAGCATCTGGACGAGGCGAGAGAAGGCGGCCGAGAATACTAGGAGAGTCCAGTACGACCGGAAGAAGAGAGAGAAGAATGACGCAGCTCGCTGCTGCTAAAAGCCACAAAAGACGTCTATTTTTTTGTGGTAACCACACGATAAGCGCACTGAATCCTCCAACGATAACGAGTGCGGCAAGCAGTGCAAGAAGTGTGCCGGACTCAAGAAGTTTGGGCGCAATGTCTTGGAGCGAGTGCTGGTACGTTGGCAGATACCAGAGCAGTCCGAGAATGATGGTGAGAAGGAATTCGCCGCAGCGTCGCAGTGGCACCGTGCGACTATGAAGGACAACAGATGACACCATGGAACTTCCAATAGCGATGATAAAAATAAGGCCGATCTGTTGATGCGTTGCAATCGTCAGCATGCCGAGAGGAATCCAGAGAAGTGATCCTTTTTCAAAAGCTGTAAAAGCAAGAGCGCACCACAGAAGTGCAACGAGCGTCTTGTAATACATCATGAGAAAACCTTCGTACTGCACGGTGGAAAGTAGTGCCGCAAGAAGAACGAAGAAGCCAACGTAGTCACCATGACGCTTGCGAAGAGACAGAGCGAGAACGCATGCCAGAACCACTGGAAACACGTTCCAGACGGCACCAATCAGCAGATCCACCGGCATACCGAGGTGCATGATAATGCTCGAAAAGAAGAAGAGTCCCGGCGCATGAGCCTTGGCCCATGGAGCAACGTTTGCCGTATCAAAAGGAGGAATGCCAATGGAGTGACGCAGGAAAAGATACCGATAAATACCCGCGTCGTATCCAAACGGAACATCGGGGAACAGATACATAGACCAAAAATATTTTATGACGAGAAGCAAGACGATGATCCCCGCAAGTACAGGAAGCAGCCGCTTAGGAAGCATCTCTCGCATTGGTCAGAAGTATAGCGCACGGAACTGATCCACGTGAGCACTGATTTCATGCTTCGTATCGAACGTTGATCGATACGTTCGGCACCCTTCATGAAGACGATTCCACAACGCATCATCACGCAGCATGTGCACGATGCTCTGCGCAATGGAGACAGGATGAGGAGGAATAAGAATGCCCGTACGCCCAGGCTGAATGACGCGCTGCAGACCGGGAACAAGTGTTGCTAGAACCGGCGTACCAGCTGCCACACTTTCCGCAGCAGCAAGGCCAAAACCCTCTAAGCGCGAAGGACATACCACAAGGCGAGAGAAGCCAAGGAGCGGCGGTAGATCAGCGTCGGACACACGGCCAAGAAACGTCATTCCATCACGAGCCTCTTCTTTCCAGCCAACAACAGTGAGTGTCGCCGTTGGGATAGCGCTACGCACAGAAGGCCACGCGGCTAGAAGAATATCCCAACCTTTACGAGTGTCCGGCCTACCGACAAAAACGCAGGAATCTTTTTTTCTCGTGTCACTATCAGCGGCAATCCACGGAGTGAGATCAAACCCACAACCGATCACCGTGATGCGCGACGCGGGAATGCCATAGTCACGACGAAGTGATTCAGCAGTGTCCTCGGAAATCGCGATGATTGCATCCGCTCGTTGGTACGTCTTTTTTTCGAGAGCGACGAAGATTTTTTTCCACACCTGACCAGGGAGCCTGCACTGCGCAGCGTACGTATGATTTGCGGTCACAACCACTTTGACGCCACGCGGGAAAAACGGCATCAGAACGCCACCTGGACCACTATGAACATGAAGAATACTGATATTATTTTTTCTGATGAACGCCTGCAACCTAAACCGAATGCCAAACGAAAATCCAAGATTTTTCCCGATCGCATACATAATCTCCCGACGTGATCGATCATAGACATGCACCGTCATCCCCTCTTTTCGTAGTCCATCAATAAGTGAACCGACGTGACGACCCATCCCTCCGATAAACGGAGGTGCATCTGAGCTCACGAAGCCAATGACAGGTTTAGAAGACGTCATGCACGTAGCGTGAAGCAATGATGGTGATATCAAAATTCTTGCGCACTGCGTGTTGCATCTCTTTCATCTCCCAATTTTTCGTCAGAACCTTCTCTATCGCGACGCATGCACTTTGCAAATCCAGAGGAAGAAAATGGAAACCGGTAACAGCCTCCAAAACAGAATCTTTGAGTCCTTCCAAATCCGCTGCAGCGACCGGGATACCTCTGGAAGCCGCTTCCAGAGCTGTAATGCCAAAGCCTTCCATATCGCCGAAGACCGGAATATTCGGCATCACGAGCATCGTTGCACTCGAAAAAAGCGCCTCTTTCGCACGATGCGGAACGCTACCGATGACATCGATAGAGTGATGCAATTTTTGTGCGGCCACGAGTGATCGAATACGCAAAAGTTCTGGTCCATCACCCGCGATAACAAATTTCATATCTGGATAGCGCGTCAGAAGAAGTGGAAAAACATCTTCCAAAAACCACGCGACACCTTTGCGCGGAACAAGCCGGCCAAACGAGAGAAGTACAGGTGATGATGGCCTCAGTGATGATGGCGCATCAGGGATCACGATGCCGCACGGAATGATAAGAATAGTCTCAGGTTTCACGCCAAGAGCTATACATGCATCAGCTGTTGCTTGGCTTACCGCTACTATTTTCTGTGCGAAACGCAGTGAAAAACGAATGACTGTCCTATACGCCCGCACATTCCACACAACATCGAGTCCGTGCACCGTCACCGTACGCCGAAGACTTGGCCGTACGACACGGAGAATGGGGAAGAGTGGCGTCAATACGGCGTCACCAAGATGCACAGTGCCGGACCGCACGCAGAGCGCAGCGAAGAGTGCGCGAAGAAAAAAGAGCGGAAGTAGTAACCGTCCCCCGCCATATGCAATGACGCGCATGTGAACTTCGGGATGCTGATACAGCGCTTCCGTAAGAGCTGAAGCCTGCGTTTGCATACCGCCATAACCGGTACCGAGCGTGCGCGTGATGAACAGAACGTTCCGTGTCATGAGCGATGGGAAACTGTGCGTTCTTGCTCATGCGCCACTCGCCTATCCGAAGCGAAGGCCTCGGCAATGACACCAAGGATGAGGAACTGAAGACCGACAACCGCGAAAAGAAATGCGACAGTGAACGTGCGAAAATGAAACGTAAAATCACGAAATGCATACGCAGTCATCAGTCCCGCTCCAACCATACAAATGGCTGACAGAAGTAGAAATTTGCGTAGTGGACGGTACAGAAACGTTGATCTGACAATAGTCCCGCACGAACGAAGAATGTGATGCCGAAGCGTACGGACCAGCTTGCTCTTGCCATGAGCACGCGGCAAAAATGTCACAGGGATTTCAGCTGCTCTGAATCCATACGCATCAGCCTGAATCAACATTTCATGTGTATACGTATGACGACTCATAATACGTAAAGATTTTCCGAGCTCGGCTGAGAACATACGAAAACCCGACGATGCATCGCGAATATGAGTGACGCCCATGACTCGAAGCATAAGACTCCCAAGAATGTTGCCGATCCTATTGCCCGCAGGCATATGTTTTTGAGCGAACACACAGCGATTTCCCACCACCAAATCTGCATGCGTGCGCCGCATCTCTTTCCATAAAAGACTGATCTCCCCCGCTTTGTACTGGCCGTCAGCATCAAGTGTGACGATAACGTCAGCACCTGAAGCAAGTGCGGCCTTGAGCCCCGTGCGAAATGCAGCCGCAAGTCCGAGTCTGGAGGAATGCGACATGACAGTTGCACCCGAAGCTCTCGCCTTCGCCACCGTCTGATCTGTACTACCGTCATCAATAACGATACTGCGAATATCGCTCAAGCCGGGCAACGTCGTAGGAATGTCTGCTAGAACGCGACCGACGCTTTTTTCTTCGTTATGAGCCGGAATGATGACGATGAGACGCACAAAAGAAGACTACCCGCACTGCGGTAGCGGAAGCCAGATTCGCTAACGACTGAAAACAGCAAATTCCACGGTCCAGCGGTCACCATCGCGCTGCAAATTCCTGACCTTCATGAGCGGCATCGGCCACAAGCCCTTTTCATAGATTCCAGCTGCAATCCCAGTAAATGCGGAACGAACCGTTGCAAGCCCTGCATCTAGGAGTGTCACACGAATATCCGAGACGGCGAGTGTGGGGACATCTTCGAGCATGCGCTCTTCACTTTTGTCTGGGTCTGCCGCGTACTGCATCAAATCGAGATACAGGAAATCTTCAGCACGTCGGAGTGATGCAGGTGACATCGCTTCGACTTGGCGCAAAAAGGCATCCTGATCATCCGGACTCAGCGTGTCACGAATCATCATGTCTCCACCAAAACCCAGAATCGCAAGCATGCGAGCAGTCTTTTGGAATGAGCCACGGAACACGGCGTGTGCGGTCAGCGTACTGAAACTTCCCTGGTCTTTCGGCGCAGCATCGAATGTTAGTTTCTCCATAGAGAAGTCTCCTCCTTCACCAAGCACTCGGGAAATTTCCTGCAATGTTTTTACCGTGCGCGCTGCTGGAGAACCATCAGGAAGAATGTAGACCGATGCCTGCTCTTCGCGAGCAGCAAGCGCCTGCGTTGCAAAAATTCTCTCGGCTTCGACGCTGGCAGAAAGGAGGGCTACCGCAGTCTTGAGCTCCGGAAGCTGCGTACCTATCATGACGGCGGTGTCACGCTTCTGCGAGAAAAGCCCAACATGTGCAGCAAGAACACCGCATGCACCAATGGAAAGCAAGATGCCTGCAACGAAACACAGGACTCCAGCCGTATGCCTTTGAAGGATGAAAAACTTATTCATTGCGGAAGCGCAGAGTCAGAGAGAAATGTGATGACGTACCGCCATCTGGTAGTGGATCAGATT
>JAKFXO010000042.1 GCA_021731345.1 Candidatus Peribacterales bacterium
TTACTCCAGCCAAAATTGGCATGCTGATCGTGAGGCCAAACATTCCCGGAGGAGCCGGGATTTGTGCGACGGCTGAGAGCATGATGAATCCAATCACGAACGGAATGGCGACCATCGCAGGGAGGAACGCTGCGTTGATGAACTCTTTCCAGATGTCGGTTTCCATTTCAAAGACGTTGGTCCCCAGCTTCCCGTTGATTACGTATCCAAGGAACGCAAATGGCATGAACGCCGTCGTGACCCAGAGAATGATGATACGAAGGAAGAGTCCGACTGCGAGGCCGAGGAGGGGGAGTAGGACAGCGAGCTGTACGGCAAATGCCAGCATGACACTCACTGCTACCTGAAACGATACTCGTACTGCTTGGTTTGGAGTGAGGCCGCCAACAGCTCCGAGTCCAGCAGTTGATGTCGGGATTCGTGCGAGCATCGTAATACGTGCAAAGCTGACGGCAAGACCGTTCAGCATTGCATGAGCCGATGTCATGGTCGCAAGCCCGCTCGCAAACGTATCGGTCTTGTGACACTCGATATTGTCGAGACATGAACACACAGCACTGTTTGGCCCTCCGCAGAATCCTCCTCCTGACTGCGCTGCAGTCGGGAAGATTAAGACGTCCGTGATGACGCGACAATCAACGGGAAGGTTGTTTTCATCGAGAGTCTTGCACGTAGGTACCGGTAATGCATTTGGGATGGTGTAGACCGTGGCTGTTAGCACGTTTGCAATATCGAGAATCACGCGTGGGAAGAACCACGAGAAGTTCACAAGGATGACGGCCACAACGAAGTTTACGACCTTTTCTTTGGCCTTATCAGTCTTTCCAGTGATGATCACGAGAAACGACACTCCGATGAGCATGAGCGCAAAGATCACGTTCATGATGTCTCTGGAGAGCTGCCAGATGCTATTCAGCGCCCCCATCATCACTGGGTCATTGAAAAAGTCTGCTTGGAGCAGATATCCGAGCATCTGAAGCACGATGAGGAGCATCACGTGCATAAATGTATTGGCAAGTGCGAGCTTGCTCGTAAAGTTCACAAGGTCTTGTCCAAGCGAGCCATGCACCTGCGTTCCAGTACCAAGACTGAACGAAGCAGCATCAGCATGAGGAACGATAAGGACAGCAATCGTTAGGACGAGTGCTGGGGCAGCCCACTTCAGGATGGTGGATTTTGGTGTGAACATTTCTCTTTATTGTAGCATAAAACCCTCTTTCTCTCAATGATGTTGAGGACGCTTTGCATACTCCGCCTGAGCAATGGTTTGGTGACGAGGAAACAATTTATGACAAAATGTGAATACATTATTTGTACAATAAGTCATAAAATTAGAGATTTTTAATCTATTTAGTGGCTTACATTAGCCAAATATCATGAGTAATTGCGTTGAACATACATACTGATCAATTTTCTTGCTCTCAATATCGGTAGTGAGTAATATTTGTGATCAGAGTCTCCTCATCCTCTTGCGATCTTCATGGTTCACGACGCTCTGAAAGCACTGTTCAGTTCGCAGACCAGAGTCAAATTGCTCTCGGTCTTCCTTCTTCATCCGGAAGAGGAGTACTTCATCAGACAGCTCACACGCCTCCTTGACGAACAGATCAACTCCATCCGCCGTGAACTTGAGAACCTCCGCAGGATCGGACTTGTAAAGGCGAGGCATCGTAATAGGAAGAAGTTCTATAAGACGGATACAGACTTCATCTTTTATCCTGAGCTTCGCGCTATGTTCAGTAAGGATGTGAAGGGAGGGGAGAGCGCGACGGTCACGGCACTCAAGGGTCTTCCTGGCTTACAGTTCCTGGAACTTGCCGGAAGCTTTGTAGGGACCCACAGCAAAGTCGACCTCTTGGTTGTTGGAGATGTGAAAAAAGAGGTTATTGAGCTTCTGTTGGCTCAGGACCCAGGTATGCGTAACGTGAAGTATTCGCTCTTTTCCAAGGCAGACTTCCTCTATCGCTTGAGCCTTCGTGATCGCTTTATTCTCGAAATCGTTGATGATCCACGGCACATGGTTGCCTTGAGCCACATTGAGAAAGAGATGGAAGAAGCCAGAAAATAGTTGCATTCATTGTTCCTCATATTCATGAGAGGGGACTTGCCCTTTACAGGTGCAGTTTTCCTCGGTACATTGCCCCAGCCCATGACAGGAATTGCACTCAAAGAACAGGCCGAAAAGATGCTTCTGAACCGCCCAGACGTACAGCCGGGTTACACCGTGCGCGTACACACGAAGCAGATGGAGGGCGACAAAGAGCGCATCCAGATCTTCGAGGGACTCGTCATCGGTGTTCACCGCGGACACAGCCCAACAGACTGCAGCTTTACGGTTCGTAAGGTAGCTTCTGGCATCGGTGTAGAGCGCGTTTTCCCATTGCACTCTCCAAACGTTGAGAAGATTGAGGTTAAGAAAGTCGCTAAGGTACGCCGTGCGAAGCTCAACTTCCTCCGCGGACGCGCAGGAAAGAGTGCACGTCTTTCTGAGAGATTTACGAACGCTGATGAGTTTGCAACGGCTATTGCACCAGCTCCAGTCGCTGAGGCTCCAGCTCCTGAGGTAGCAAAGGAAGAGGTGAAGGCAGCCTAAGGTGGAATCAGGTGGGTCGCTTCTCTATGATGCGGTTCTATGAAGTGCGTGCTTGTCGGTAACTACGGCGTGGGGAACATCGGGGACGAGGCTTTGAAGGAGTATTTCCTCTCTGAGTTTCCGGAGATCGAGTGGTCCGTCGTGAGTGCGAACACAGCAGAAAAGCGTGACACGCCTCGGTTGCCGCTCGGCGTTAGGTCACTCTTCACTCCGTGGTGGAAAACTATTTCAAAGATTAAGCATGCAGATGCGATCGTTTTTGGTGGAGGTTCACTCTTTACGGACATCGAATCTGTATGGGCATGTGTCATCTGGAGAACGTACGCAATACTTGCATCATGGTTCGGTGTTCCGGTGATGCTCGCATTTCAGGGTGCAGGTCCGTGGAAGACAGGTTTGGGTCTGAGATTAGCCAAAAAGACATATCAGTCAGCTGCATTCATTTCGGTTCGCGATGAAGATTCACTACGTCGCCTTGAGGTCTTTAGACTCTCTCATCAGCCGACTCTTTCGTTTGATCCCGCGTTCGCATTTTTTGCGACGCATCCTCGAGATACTGTCGGCCAAAGACTCGTACTCATTCCGCGCGCGAATTCGAATGAGAAATTCTTTGAAGAAGCACAGAAAAAGCTATCAGGAAATTTCTCCGATGTTCGTATTCTCCTGATGCAGCCGGATGATACGGAACGCAGGGTAGGGGAGCGACTGAAGGCGATGTGCTCCTCACCTACGTCTGTCATCGAGCTCACATCAGTCCAGCACTTACTCGATGAGGTTTCAACTGCGTCAGAGGTGCTTTCCCAGCGTTTTCACGGCACGCTTGCTGCCTTTGCGATGGGTGTGCCAGCTCGTTCTGTGCCGCAACATGCGGGAGATAAGATGGATACGCTCAATGAACGTATGAATGATGGTTCTGCCCGAACTGCGCTTCTGACGACAGTCAAAACCGGTGCAGACGGCTTGCGACAGGCGATGCGAGGCGTATCCTCTCTTTGAGAAAAGCCTTATTTCTGGTATACTATCTTGATATGCACACACTCCATCTCACCAAAGACGAACAGAAGCTCTTCGCCAAACTTCCGGCTGAGCTCACGAAAGAGTTGTCCGTAGAGCAGGAAACTATGACATATGAAGACTCGCCTCGTCGACGTGGGATGAGATTTGCACTTCTTGCTATTAAGGATCCAGAGTTAGTAAGACTTCAAGAGTCTATGCGTGCAGTTCAGTCTGAGGCAGATGTAATGAAGGCTCTTCAATCGTTCGATCTGACAAAAATTCATGACGCAGATTTTACTCAAATGCTTTTTGCAATGGGTCCTAACGCGATTGGAGTGATCATTGAAAACTTGTTAACAAGCACATCGAATGCAGAAGATATGGAAGTAGTAACTGCTTACTCGCTTCTGCGTCACGACATGCTTGAGTCACTTACTCTTTATTCACCCAAGGAGCCATGATCAAGCAATCTGAACCTAGCACTATGCAACTAGCGCCTGAGAACCTTACTGGCCTCTTGCCAGGAGCCCAGCGAAAAGACATCGAGACAAAATTGCTGGAAACAGCTGGTAGTCGTAGAAAATTAAGGAGGCTGCGAGAGGATGTTCTTCTCAATAAGGATCTTACAACAGCTTTTGGCGATAGATTGCCGCAAGAGTTCGATGATCTTGTTGATCGTATTCAGACCGAGAGTGCGAGTCGTGATTTTAAGGCGAAAGTAGAAAAGCGTAGTTGGGGAAAGTGGGCTTTGGAAAAAGTGAAGTCAGTAGCTCTTTTCCCTGTTCGTCATCCTGTATATACGTTATTGATCACTGCTGCTGCACTCGCGGGTATTGGATTTTATTATGGAAATTTGGGTGAGGTACTTTTAAAGACTATTCCAAATTACAGCGGTAAGGCAGCTGAAGTCCTTAAGTCTGGCATGAAGTATGCTTCCGAAAAGCTAGGACTTGCGGGGGAGGCTGCGTACAGCGGTAATGTGCCTCTTTCTACGAGTCCCGGACTTCCTAACCCGTACGAGAATTCATTAGTTCCGGGATTGTTCACGTCAGCTACTTCTCCGGCAATCACTACTCCAACAATCACTACTCCAATTACTGCTCCAGCAATCACTACTCCGGTAATTCCTTCCCCCATACCTCCACCGGCTAGGCCGGGAGATTTTGGGGTGACGCCCTACTAGGCTCCAAAGCAATACAAACTTCACACACATATGCCAGAAAACGAAAATCAAGCACCGGAGCGACGCGATGTGCGTACTGAGTCGAGGGACTCAAGAGACTTTGATTTACGTGTCCAAGCACTGGATCGTAGTCTCGGGCTTCCAATTATTGTTCCAGAGAATCCATCTGATGCTCAATTACTCTCGATTGTTGAACCTGTAAATTCGCGCAGTTCTGTGAATGGGTTTACAGAACTCATGACAGCTAATGAAATTGTCTATAAACGTAAGGCAATTCAGCATGCGGCTGATCTTGAATCAGATGAACTTAGGAATCAGGCATTTAAATCTGAGGAGTACATCGTCGCGAATCAGCTTGGCACGTACTTTGAAGGTGTTGAGGCCTCAGTTCGTTATATGAGTGATTCACTAAGGGGTCATTCTTCCTATAGTGATATTGTTGCTGCTCTTCCTGCCGACGCGCAGACTCGTATCGCTGGTCAACGTGTGCAGGCTTCTCTCTACATTTCCAGTCTTACTCGTCGCCTTGATGAGCGAGTGGCATTTGCAAACGCTCGAAAGCTTCAGTTCAGTATCGCTAAAAATCCAGATGATGAAACGCTAAAAACGCAGCTCACCGCTGTACTTCAACACCCTGCACTCTCGCCGGAGTCTAAGTCTGCGCTTGAGCCAGGTTCGAAAACGGCTGCTCTGTGGACTGCGGCGCTCGACAAGAACATTCTTCGTACCCTTGAGGGTACGCAGACTGTCGATGGTGTCGATGCTGGATTCTTGCCGCAGCATATCTACATTGAAATCCTCCAAGCTCGTTACACACAGCTACTTGAGGAGCAGAAGCGTCTTGTGCGGGGTAAGGCTCATCAGCGTGAAGGAGGGCAGGAGACGCTCGATCTTCTCAGTCAGGAGCGTGAGGGAATCATGGGAGAATTGATCTCTTACACCAATGAACTTGGACGGTATCACCTACGGCTTTCCCAGCTCTTTGTCACACAAAATCTTTTTCAGGACGTTGATGTTGCAGGTGCGTGGATGAGTCCGGAGGGCGCAACTCCAAGATTGGAGAAAGAGAAGGCTGCAGAAGGTCTAGCGTCTGAGAAAGAATTTCACTTGAGCGCGCTCGACGGGATGGTGAATACCGCGACAAATGAGTTCACACCAGGTCTCTTCGAGACTCTTCGTGACGGTATTGCGAATAGCACGGTGACTTCTACAGAGCTCGCTCTCCGTATCATGAGCATCCTGAAGATCGCCGATTTTGGCACTGGGGCGATAAGCGGTCGCGTGAAGGAGTACCTTGCCGGTCCAATTGCGGAAGCGATGGGATGGCCCCGAGATCCTGAAACAGGAAACCTCAAAGATCCAAAAGACCTCACGCAAGCTGAGCGTGATGCTATGACAGCCAAAGTCGGCCAGCTTCGCCAGGTCATGATCACATTTCAGGCACAAAGCGGCAGCTCTAAAATTGCCGAGACGACACAGGCTATCCGAGCTCTCGATGCCACGGAGGGTGTTGGAGCTTTTGCGATAGGAAATATCAAAGAGCCAATTCCTTTGGAGTCGAGGCCTATTACCGCAGGAGACATTCCTGCGAAGCTTGCAGAATATGAAAAGTTACTCGGAAGTCGTGAGGATGCAGTTGCAACGTTGCAAGCCGTTCTGTTCCAGCAACTTCAGGCACAGTGGGGAGCTCTTGATGATACAGGAAAAGCTGGAACGGGCTTCGTTGGTTCCTATGCATCCATGCTCTCCGAATTCGAGCGCATTATTGGTGTGCAGCTTGATCTTTCAGGTGCAGCATTCAGTATCTCGCAGCGGTATTTTAACGTTGCGAAGATTGTAGCCTTGGGTACCGCAGGAATCGCCATTTCTAACCTCTTCGCCGGAGGCATCGTTGCGAAAACAGCTGTTCGTACTGCCGGTCGTGCTGTTCGAGCACCGGTTCAAATGGCTCGAAGACTTATTTTGGGGCGTTCGCCAGCACAGCAGATTGCGATGAAAGAAGGTCCTCGTGCTACGGGTGTACAACGTGCACTATGGGCGGGAGCTGTCGCATATGAGGCATACAATGTCTATGAGAATGTGAACGAGATCCAGCGTGATAACGAACGCATCCGCGAGACAAAAGGGCAAATAGAAGCGGAGCTTATTAAGGCTGGCTTTACAAAGGTTGGTACTCTTGATGTGTACGAACACCCACTCGGTCCTCGTGTCTCGCTTCGTGAGATCAACGAGGGAGTTGATCAGCAGCGCGCAATTCAGTATGCACGTACTGGTGTGGCGGCAGCTGAACTTGGCGCAACTTTATTTATGGGCGCACGACTTCTGATCGGTCGCGCGGGACTCGTTTTCGCTGCCGTTGCCATCACTGTTGAATCCGGCATCACGTCGTATCAGAGCCAGGCAGCTCGTGATTTCCTTTCGAATCCCGATACGCCGCCATGGCTCATTGCAGCACTGGGAACACAAAAACTCGTGAAACAGTCGGAGTACGATATGCTTGTGAATTCCTCGAGCTGGAATTTTATCTTCACATCTTCTGAGCAGACCAAGAACGAAGTAAGGAAACGAATGTACTTTTCCGTCTTTACGCAGGAACTTGGTGGATTTGCGCCTGAGCTCCTCCGTGAAATATTCGCAGGTCGACAGAATGTAGGAGAGATGGATGCTGTCTATGAACGTGATTTCCAGTCACTGGTTATGCCTTACGCGATGACGCGCCTCTTCCGTATGGCGCAAGCTAAGGGCAGCAGTGCTACATGGGAACAAGTGAGCGAAGGAAAAGTGGATCGAGGCTGGGTCGTGTTTCCTCCTGATCTCACGCATACGGAAATCAGACAAGCGCTCCGAGAGTCTGCTGTGTTCTATGTCCAGCATTTGCGTGAGAAACGGTACACAGAGATGCTTGCGAGTGAGGCACTCCTACGTAAGCAACTAGAAACTGATCCCAATAACACTGGTCTTCGCACTCGCTTGGCGGATGCTCAAGCTCTCCTCCGCGTTTTAGGAGATCAGGAAGTCCTTGGATCAAGAGTTGGATCAGTTCTTACCGTGGATAATGCAGGTTCTCTCAATGGGAAGACGCGTGCAGAGGTGCTGCTTGGTCTTTTGAACGAGCGGTCACAGAAGGGAAATTCTCTCGTTCTTGAAGATCTCGATTTGCCGGGAATCAAAGGTCGCGCTGATTTCGATACCACGCGTGCATTCTTATCCCAGTTCGTTCTTGATCCTGTTGTCCGGACTAATACAGAACGCGTGCAGCCCCTTACAACGCAAGATCCTGAAGGTCGCATCTATCCTGCATGGAATGACTGGTCTGGCAATTTTAACCGGTTGTTTAGGTTACCGACTGGTCTCGATGAGGGTCATATGAACCTCATGACAAATCATGCTGCAAATAACGTCTGGCAGGGAGTGGATCGCTCCGCAAACTTTGGCGATTCCATGAGTGACGGAGAGGCCAGGAACAAGATTACCCAAGGCGCCATAGCTTACGTGGATCGCCACATCGCAAGCTTTGGCTTGAGGAAAAATGATGCATTATCAGAGTCACTCTACGGTGGGCAGATTCCAGTTTTTGGATCATTAGATGGTGCTGATCAAAATCAGTTACTTAAGTCTATCTCAACTCCGAATGCAGGTGATCCGGCTTTCAGTCTTAGCAACGTTCGTGGAGTTATTGTGAATGGTGAGAGAATTGATGCGAACGGACACAACGTTGTCCTTGTGACATTCATCTACGGTCAGCCTGGTTCTATGTACTTCCTGCAAAATGGAGCTGCAACCTCAGCAACCTCACGTAGTAGAGGATATAGCGCAGGAAATAGTATGGCCTACGATGAGCGAACATTCCGGACAACCGTCCTCGGAAAAAAGTTCACCACTTCAATCGAGCCTACGCTCACGCAGATTAGTCTTGAGCGGAAAGAGGCAGGACGACTCCAGATGATTGAGTATGAACGCGAGCGTAGAGAAGCTGCTCTCAGAGTGGCGCAGCGCGATGCAGAAAAGGCAGATGTCACACTTCAGCGTGAAAATCTGCAATCAATGACTTCCCTAGCCTCGCCTGATAAGCTCATGAAAATTAAGGATCGATGGCAGCAGGAAGCCTATCGGATGTTACTTACTGATCCGAATTCCCGCGTTTCTAACCTTGCAACGTTCACAAATTATACGGATAACCCCGGTCCTTCCGTGAGTGCTGCGCCGACAGATGGTAGGCAGCAGCCAGATACACAGTACATCGTCAAAATCGAAGGACCAGGAGGTCGCACTCTCAAGATCGACCTAGCAGCGTACGACAACAGAGATCTCCCGTCCGTGGATCGACGACTTATGCAGGAGTTCATCACAACTCCGATAGCAGGACAGTCATCCGATTCTCTTCTGAAAGTCCTTGATCTTTTCCCGTACGATAACTTCATCTCGAGCTGGCGCTCGAATCATTACTACAAGAGCGAGCTCATGAGAGGTCTTCTTCCATTGTATGAAGAGACGCCAGACAACGACAAGGCGAAGCTTTTCCTCAACGAGCTATTCCAAAAACTGCGTATCGCTGGATCCATCACATCTACTTCGAAGGATGAAATCCTCGCGTGGTTCAAAGAGCATAAAAAAATGTTCGGCATTGCGTAGAGTGAAGAAAGTGATTCCTAGCCCTGGATCGCTCTCTGGCCTTTTAAGGCTAAAAACCCTAGGATGCTGGCGCCATGAATAGGCGTAATTTCTGCATCATCGCTCACATCGACCACGGCAAGTCCACCTTGTCGGATCGTATGATGCAGCTCACCAGTACGCTGCAGCTTCGCGAACTCAAGGAGCAGCATTTGGATTCCATGGATCTCGAGCGCGAACGCGGTATCACCATCAAGCTCACTCCGGTGCGCATGGTCTACAAAGGCACGGAGCTCAACCTTATTGATACGCCAGGTCACACAGATTTCCGGTACGAAGTCAGCCGTTCGCTCGCAGCGTGTGAAGGCGCTGTTCTGCTTGTAGATGCTTCGCAGGGTATTCAGGCGCAGACGCTTGCAGTGCTCTACATGGCCATGGAGCACAACCTCAAGATTATTCCGGTTCTCAATAAAATCGATCTTCCCGCTGCAGATCCGGAGCGCGTCAGTAACGAGGTCATAAAAATGCT
>JAKFXO010000013.1 GCA_021731345.1 Candidatus Peribacterales bacterium
GAATTATTAATTGCTTTATATGCTTCAAAAATTGCCGGTGCATAATGACCGTCTTTGAATAATCTTCCGCTGACTTTGTGAATGACTGTGTGGATTTTCAACCCTTCATATATATCCATTATATTTTCATCAGGAATTGAGAATTCTTCTGTAGAAAGAGTAGATTCAGGTAAAGATATTTGAACTTTCTCTTTGGAAGAAGGAGCAGAAGAAGGGGTCTCTTCAGCTTTTGCCCCTTTTATCAATTTGTTTGCTTTTCGCCATCCTTTGTCAGTGAGTTCTAATCGCCAAAAACCTCCATCAGAACCAGTTCCTGATGTGTGAATGCAGATCAGTCCTTCATCAGTAAGAGATTTTACTAATGCGGTGCTTTCTTTTATGTCTCTTGCGTAACCAATCGATCTATCAACTCTCGAATAAAAATTTATTGTTGTTCCCAGTGAAGGAGTTAATTTTTTTAGATAACGCAAAATTTTCTCACACTTGGTATCTATATCCTCGTCGGCGGGAATATAGGGATGTGTTAGTAGTGTACTAATTGTATTAGTAAAAACTTTTGGCGGATCTTCACCCCTTTCCTTAATTTCGCGAACAAGACCAGAAATTAGATGTCTTTGTGCGATAAAGGCATCACCGCCTCCAAAAAGCAGGAATTCATGTGATGTAATAAAGCTTCCACAACGAGGACATTCGTAATTATATGTTAAGAAACCGGCAATTCGTCCAAAAGAAGGGGCTGGTTTTACTAACTTACAAATTGGGCAAGCATCTTCCTTTTTAGCCATATCTTCTATGTTAGAGGCTTTAATTCTTGTAGCCAATTTTATTGTTGGCAGCCCGAATACTTTCTCAAACAGGTGTCTTCGATGCAATGGTTCATTGGCACGATGCTCTAAAGGCATCACGACTCCCTCTAACTTGGTCTCAGACATCATTTCGTGATCGTACCAATTCTTTGGAAGTTCAATTCACATGATATTTGTGCCAAGTCTCTAACGATAAAGCCACCTCTCATCTTATTGTTAGGATCGATAGATACCAGAATGGCTTTGTCTTGGTAGAACCCTGGTATTACATATTCCGTACCGTCTTTGGAAATACAATTTGATATTGGTGCGTAGAAAAACTCCGAACCTTTTGCCAGCTGAATACCAAAATTAAATGAGGTATATAGAAAGAAAATTAAAACCAACGTACCGAAGGTTACGATGATCTTTTGATATCGAGAATCCATGTAATACAAGAAAACGAGCACAAGGATTATTGGTACCAAAATGAACCACATCCACCAAACAATTAAACCCATCGTAGCTTTTACTAATTGAAACAGGCCAAAGTAGTTAATGATGTTTGTGGTAATCGATGCGTTTATGAAATCGGAAGGTATGCCGAAGTATGAGTAAAAACCATGCTGGATGAGGATGTTTGTAGCGTAAGCATAGATTGTCAGCCCCGGAATACTCCAAAACAATTTGTGCATAGTAAGTCACTATATGTGCCCCCAAAGCAAACGGCAACGTGAGCGCCCTTAGGAAGTAGTGGGCAGAGTGCAAAAATCGATAAATTTCATGGCAACGGGCGCGAGTCTACCTCCTACCCTACTTAGATCAGCGTCGTATGGAATACTTCCAGGTTGTGTATTAGTAAATTGTAATTGATAAAGTTCTGCAGTTACTGACCCTAGAATCTCGCTGTTTTCCCGTCCCAGGTAATTTCTTAGTGTCGAGCCATACTCCCGCTGCCCTCCTTGTGGTATTTTTCTGGCTTCATTAAGAGCAGCAATTAGTTTTATGTGTACCGGAGAAAAGGTATTTACGAGGTTCAAAAAATATTCTTGCTCATCATTAGAGCAGTCACTTGGAAGTGCTGCATTTACAAAAATTGCTTTGTAGCACTCCAGCTTTTCTTTTTGTGAGTTCCTTGCAGCCCCACGCATACACTCTTCAGCAATAAATGCGTAATGATCTGTTTTGAGTTTTTCTTGATCGATGCGGTTTTCGATTTCTATAATTTTTAGAAAAACATCTTGCATGAACTGACCGACTCTTTCCTCCCTTTTTGCTGTAAGATGCTCATCTAGTAAATAAACTAAGGCTCCGCCTACAGGTAACTCTGAGACAATTGCCTTAAGGACTTTCCAGTGATTCTGGACGCCAGGGTTATTCTTAAGTTTTTCCTGCAAAGATTGTACGACTATTTCTGCCTTAGTTTTCTTACCCTCGTTGTTTGTCATATTTGTAATTATACTCCTACCCTAATTTGTGTTTTTTAATTTGGCAGAACGACGGGGTCTGACAACAAAATTGTTGAGTCCCAGACAAGGTTTTTGAGGGGATCATTTTTAGTATCCCGAAGCCAACGGGTCTGTCGGTCAAATGAGACAAATGAGACAGTACAAGAGGGGGGTGTCTCGTACCTAGACTTGTTGGTATTTTGGCTTCTAAAAGCCATATTTGTGCGTTTGATGAAAATGGACACATTTAATAAAAAATGTTATAATAAAACAGTGAAAAACACACGATCACCGATCAATCAGACCCCCCTTCGGAACCCCGGTGACGCACTTTTTCAGAAGAGGACATGGATGATCTTTGAGGAAATTGGGATGTGGCTTTTTGCGTTGGGGATGGTGGCCATGTTCGCTTTTCTGGAATGGGTACGCTGGTTTCGGGACGTACCTCCCCACCCCTATGTTTCAAGCAGCATTTTTCTCCTCCTCGGAGTCTTCGTCGTAATCCATGTGAGGAGGGTAGCGGCGAAGTTACGCAACTACGACCTCGGGCTCATCGGGGAACGGTATGTGGCCGAGAGACTAAATGAGCTTCGGACAGAGGGCTACCACATCATCCATGATATCCCCTGCGGCAGGATGAATATCGATCATGTTCTGGTCGGGCCTGCGGGTATTTTCACCATTGAAACCAAGATGGCGCGAAAGGAGGTGGATCGCTTAAATGAGATCACGCACACTGACAATGGCGTACTCATGAACGGCAAAGGCGGGTGGTGCGGGAAGGCTCTCTGGGAGGCAGGGAAAGAAGCCGAATATTTGCGTGAAATTCTCGCGAAAGACGGCAGTACCTGTCTGCATGTTCAACCGATTGTCGTGTATCCCGGCTGGTTTGTGAAAGACGACTGCAGCAGGAAAGTGTGGGTACTTAATGATCGGTATCTGGTAAAGAAAATTCGCTCTCTGCCTCTGGCTTTGTCCCCAGAAAACATACAATGCATTCGGCTGAAGATTGAGGCATATGCCCGGCAGAAGACTGCGGAATCGGACTATGTGTAGCACTGGGATATCACAGCTATGATTGTTACATATATTGGCTTCCTGTAGCTGTTTACATAAGGTAGTTGACATGCAATACGTAAGCGATCATTGCAACATTTCATAGAGACCCTGTATCATCTGCCGGATGCAGGAATACTACGACCGTCGAGCGAGGGAATACGAGGCGGTCTACCATCGTGATGATCCCATCCGACAACGGGAGTTGGCGGAGATGGAAACGGCAATCCAGAAAGTGATGCGCGGGAAGCGTGTCTTGGAAGTTGCATGCGGCACCGGCTATTGGACGGAGCGGGCAGTAAAGACCGCGGAGCACATCACCGCCATCGATGCAGCACCCGAGACGCTCGAGATCGCTCGCGCGAAGAAACTGCCTCCAGACAGGGTCGATTTCCGTCTCGGCGATGCCTACCTTCTCGATGGCACCGGCACGTTCGATGCGGGACTCGCGATGTTCTGGTTCTCGCATGTACCGAAGGCAAGAATCGAAGAGTTCCTGCGGGGGTTCCATGCAGCATGTGAGAAAGGATCAACGGTCTTCATGGCAGAGAACATGCTGCAGGAGGGAGTCGGCGGGGACCTCATCCGAAAACCGGGTATCGAGGACACCTTCAAGCGACGGACGCTTGAAGACGGCTCCGTCCATGAGGTGCTCAAAAACTACTACGACCGATCGGAGCTGGAGGCGCTCCTCTCCCCCTTTGCCACGGATCTGCGAGTAGAAATGGGGAGGTGCTTCTATCGGGTGCGGTATACCACTACCATCAGATAGTCATGATCAAAGCGATTTTCTTCGACTTCGACGGCGTGCTCACGACCGATGCGAAAGGCTCTCTGACGATGAGCAAGAATCTCTGCGAGATAGTACCTGGTTTGTCCGCGCAGGACGTGCTCGCTTGTTACAGGCAGGATATCGAAGCTCTCAATCTGGGACGGGTCTCTATGCGAGAGGTGTGGGAGAAGTTATGTGCCGCGTTCAGTATTCCGGCGAGCGATGATCTGCTGCGGGAGATGATGCGCAAAGCACCGAAGAACGATGCCATGTTCGATCTGGCAGAATTCCTCTCCAAGCACTACCGCCTTGGCATCATCACGGACAATGGCCGGGAGCGGATGGATGTCCTGACCACCGAGATGCGCTTGAGTGGGCTCTTCGATCCCATCGTCGTTTCCGCCATCGAGCATGCATCGAAATGTGATGGGACGACGAGGATCTTCGATGCGGCGCTCGACCGGGCAGGCTGCAAAGCGGAGGAGGCACTCTTCATCGACAATCAGGAGAGGAATCTGGTGACGCCCGCCAAGATGGGGATGAAGACATATGTTCATAACGATGCGGTGAATGACGTTACCGCTCTCCGGAGCGCCTTACGGCAGTGGGGAGTGGAAACGGAAAACGAATGATTAAAAAAACCTCCCTATTCGCAAAGAAGAGGGAGGAGGCACCTTACCGCAGCAAGGTGCCGACGTGTTCCATGAGCTCCTCGCCGATGTCCGGAGCCAGCCAGACCTGCAGGTGATGGTACGGCACGCAGAGTTCCGAGCGGTACGCGTCCCAATCGAACGAGGCGAACTCGCCGGCACGCATGGGGGCGATCAAGGGATCTTGAACACCCGGGCGCGCCTCGATCCAGCAGAGCCCGCCTGACAGATCGATCACAGCTTGGAGCGCGGAGACGAGTTCAGGCTCGTCGTCGCGGAGCCTGCCCCGCTTCCAGCGTTCCATCGACCGCCCGATAGTCGTGACGGCGGCATCCGCCATCTCGTTACGGCTCAACATCGCACACTCCTCTCATAGAAGACGTGAAAGAACGATCCTTCCTATCACCGTGATGGGAAGGGAGCGATGTCGATCGGAGCAAGCATCGGCACCAGTCTCTTCCCATCAAGGAATCGCATGGTGCGGATGCTTTCCGTATGTTTGTACCACAGTTTTCTCCGCAAGGATATGGAGGGAATCGAAGAGGGGAACGTCCGTCCACTTCTGGTTGATCGCGAGCGGCAGCTCGGTACAGCCGAGAATGACGCCCTCGGCACCGCTGGATTGCAACCGGAGCACAACGGACTTGAGCTTCAGCAGCTCTTCATCACCGTAGATCCCGCTCATGACGGCCTTGATCACTTCATTCACGAGCTTCTGTCCCGCTGCATCCGGCACAAGCGTCTCGATGCCTCTCTGTTGACAGGCAGTTTCGTAGAGTTTTGTCTGCACGGTCGTCACCGAGGCGCAGAGACCGACTGTCCGGATGCCGTACAACTTCACGGCATCAGCCGTGCTCTCGGCGATGTGGAGAATGGGGAGATTTACTGCGCTACAAAGCGACGGATACAGGCAGTGGACCGTATTGCAGGGAATGACGATGAAGGAGACACCGGCTTTCTCCAGCAGCTGCACACCAGACACGAGTTGCCTCTCGAGCAATTGCAGATCCTGCACGCCGCCGATCTCAAAACCCTGGAGCGCCAGACTATTGAGAATGATCGGTGGATACTCGTCGTCCTGCACCGCGCCGTAGGTGCGGCTGGCAATCCGCAGCAGTCGGTTGAGGAAATCTGCGGAGGCGTTCGGTCCCATGCCGCCGAGGACGCCGATGGTGGGAAGAGAGGAAGGCATGGATACGAAAAAGAACTCTCCGAGGAAGCTCGCAGAGGTCAGAACATCGCACACGTCAGATGTCGCTACCTCTACGAGGCGCGACGATGAGCGGTGCTGGCGACGAAGGATGTCATCTGCCTGGAGAGTACGCTCTCGGCAGAAGATGTCAAGATTTATTGACTGCAGAGCCAACAACACGACGGCGATATGGCATCGTCCTCTCGCGCATGCCAACGAACAGAGAGTGCGATAGAGTGGAGGCATGCCCGTGACGATTGCAATCGCCTCCGTGGAGGATGTTCTGCCCATCATCCAGTCTCTGGAGGAATTTCGCGGTGCGGAGCCGCATTTGCCGGAAACGTATCTGCAAACCATCGGCGGAAAGAATCATCTGATCCTCTTGGCAAGCTATGAAGGGATGGCCGCAGGATTTCTCATCGCCTATGACCGTGACAGCGATGGATCGCTCTACTGCTGGCGGGTGGGCGTACTACCGAAGTTCCGCCGAAAAGGAATTCTGAAGGCAACGATGGAGTTCACAGAGCACTGGGCGAAAGAGCATGGCTACGGAATGCTGAAACTGGTCACCAGAAACAGTCGGAGGGAGATGCTAGCGTTCCTGGTGAACGACGGATTTCTGTTCACCGAGATCATTCCAAAGGAGACGCTCGAGGATTATCGCATTCGAGCGCAGAAGGCTTTGTAAAAGCGATTTGAGGGTAGTCCGCAATTTCTCTTGCATGTGAGGTATGTCTTCCTGTACTTTTGTACTGTTGGAACAGTACATCGCTTCTCGTCGGCTTGGTTGGTGGCAGCCCTGCAACACACCGCTGTATAGCTGGCGCTAGACCGTACCTTTGTGAATTTGAAGCCCAGCCATACGGCTGGGCTTTTTTGATAATTCTCTCCAACCACGACCATGACCACTCTCTCCACCGAACCTTCAGCCAATGCCATTCATGGCGCACTGCGCCTGAAAAGCATAGACCCCCGCATCGGCTCTCTACGACCGGCACGCACTCCAGACAGTGTGCATCTCGAACAGATTGCTCGGAGCATCTCTCAGAAGCAGATGTCCACTCGACAACTCTTCCTCACGACCGGCCTGGGTTTGCAGGGCGGAGGACGAGTGCCCGTTCGCCTCCCCGCGCTCCTCCTTCCTGGATTGCATGTTCTGGAACAATTGCAGACGCTGGGCCTTCCTCCGCCGACATATCGCATCTATCAAGCGACCGAGTTCATCGCTACCACCAATGGCATTCCGCTCGACGAAGCGGAGGAAACGGCTTTGAAGATGGAGCGCTACCTCCAGAAATATATCGAGCGCTTCCACGCGCATGTGGCATCCCATGTGGAACTTCGCTTCCATCAACTTTCGACACCGGATATTCAACAAAGGATTCATGCGACGATCGATGCTATCAGAGCACAGACCGCTACATCGGCTGCTGTACGGGATGCACTTCAGTTGCTGGAACGCTGTGAACAGAAACATTCGGGTGTCTCAGGAAATTCTCACGTCTATGCCGCTGCAAATGCGCTCTACAGCGGGGCTGTTGATGGCTATCCCTTCGCGGATGATCTTCCGACGGATGCGAGAGCCATTCTTCCCATCGGTGGACATGCGGAAAAGCCTTTCTTCGCTATTACATCTGTCCTTAGCAATGTGAATGGAAAAAATGTGATTCCTCTTCTCACGCATCTTGGCTCGAGACCGACCTACTACGCCTATCCCGCTCACAGTGATCCTCTGTCCATCGATGACTATGGCAGAGCAGTGCGAAGCCCTCCCCAAGATGGCCCGATCCGTGCAGATATTGCCGCGTTGCAAGCGGACGGTGCGACCCCGGAATCTCTCGCAGATATTTTCCCCTCCGCCCGATGAAACCCATTCTTGGCATCCTCGGCGGGATGGGACCGCTCGCGAGCAGTCGCTTCTACGAGCTGCTTATCCAGATCAGCGTCGAGCGGTTCGGTGTGACAAAGAACTCGGATTTCCCGCACCTCCTTCTCGACAGCATTCCGGTGCCGGATCTCGTGCGTTCGCAAGATGATGCGGCAATTGCCGTACAGATGATCGAGGAAGAAGCACGGCGACTGGTCCGAGCGGGGGCAACGTTCCTCGCGATGACATGCAACACGATGCATCTCTACGAAGACCGGATCAGAGAGGCCGTAGATGTTCCTTTTCTCTCCATGATCGCAGCGGTCACGGAGTGCGTCCGCAATGATGGACGGAAACGCATCGGTCTCCTCGGATCGATCACCACGATGCAGTCGCCGCTCTACCGTTCCACGCTGGAACAATCCGGCATCGAGATGCTAGTGCCCACGGAAGCAGACCAGGAGACATTGGGCACTCTGATTCATGCGGTCATTGCCGGGCATGTCGGCGAAAGTGAACGAAAGCAGCTTCGCACCCAGATCAATGCACTGATGTCGCGCGGATGCGACGCGGTGATCCTCGGCTGCACGGAGCTGCCTTTGCTCATACGCCAGAAAGATGTCTCCATCCCTCTATACGACTCGCTCCAGATCCTTGCGGGGAGATGTGCCGAAGAGTGCTTTTCTCGCGAGAACAATCCCTGAAATTTTTGTATCACGATTTCCCTTCTCATCCATGCATTCCATTCTCCATCACCAGCGGCTCACCGAACATCGGATCGACCGTAGTCCTGCCGATATGGGAACGCTCTTCCCCGGTGACACACGATCTGTGCATAGCGTCGATCCTCAGCAATTCAGCGGTGAGGGATTCTGTCAGGTATCAACTATTCGATACATTCTCTCAAGTCATGCCGGAACGCACGCGGATCAGCCTCCTCATTTTCATCCGAAGCCGGAGTTCCAAGAGTTTCCTGATATTTGCTATCAAGGTTCGGCCATCGTTCTCGATGTCAGCAAACGATTGCGAGAAGAGATCAAGATCACAACTGCAATGATAGAAGATGCGCTTGGCGCACTTACGCTTCATAGGTTTCCTCCCCGCGTCCTCGTTCGCACCTTAGACACAGAAGACTATCCCCGCGAGCCACGGGAAATATTCCCATATTTGTCTGAGGGCGCTGCGGAAACGCTCGTTCGAGTAGCAGCCTCACCATTGAACGCGACGTCTTTTCCAAGAGCCACGCTCATCGGCATCGACACTCCCTCAGTCGATCATCCGAACGAGAAGAAGTTACTGGAGCACGTACACGGCATTCTCTACAGGGCACGGATCGCCATTGTGGAGAACCTGCAGCTTCGTCAAAAAATGAATGGCGATCAGGGCGAACTGCTGACCCTGTTCGATCCGCTGCGTGCGGCGCCGGATGCCAAGGGCATCGCCGCGATGTTCTTCTTCCCCACGGCCCTTGCTACGACAGCACATGATCCCACATTTCGGCTCATGGAAGCCGCATTTGATTGTTCTTCCGATCTATGAATACCATGTCCGACCTCAGTCACCAACTTCGGCATCTCTTCGATCTCCCGCCGCCGCGCGGCGGCATGCCTGTCATCGACCTGCGCTCCTTCACGCATGGGCTCCCGCCGGTGTCCGTGAAGCGTAACCTCGAACTGTTCTACGAGGAGTGGAGAACGAGCGGCGTCGATGCCTGGAACGCGCTTGCCGTGAGCGGTGATATTTTCTTCATCGGTGATGAAAGCGCGGCAGAGAAGGAACG
>JAKFXO010000119.1 GCA_021731345.1 Candidatus Peribacterales bacterium
GTAGTAAAACACGGCGTCATTGTAATCCTTTCGAGCGACAGAGATACGATTCTCCGTGCCCTCAAGCTGCGTCATAAGATCACGGAAAGCCTGCGTAGCCTGGAGCTGCGGATACGCCTCAACTGTTACAAGCAAGCGTGAGAGTGCGGAATCAAAGCCAGATGCAGCCTGAATTTCCTGGCCACGGTCACCGACTGTCTTGGCCTGTGCCCATGCGTTTCGTGCTTCTGTCACCTCCTTAAAAGTTTCCTGCTCAAAGTTTGCTGCACCTTTCACGGTACCCACAAGGTTTGGAACAAGATCCACTCTGCGCTGGTACTGCGTCTCGACCTGAGCCCACTGCCTGTCTACATTTCCTTTGGCAGAGACAAATCCGTTATAACTTCCAATGGCCCACAGTCCAAGTACTACGAGTAAACCAACAATGATAATCAGAGGAGAAAGTTTCTTCATGGTGCGTGGAAAAGAATGATGACGTGATCATACCACAAATCTTGCTCTCATGCGTTATTTCTTCGGAAGTTCAAGCATGAGTTCTGTATTCCGAGGACCCGGATCACCCGGAACAGAATGCATGAAGTTCACACGAATTTTTCCTGACGTAATGTCCACAGAACGAACGGAGGCACGTCCAAGCGGAAAGGCGGCAAACTGATATGCAGCACCGCCCGACGATGTAAACGCTGCAAGCTCGACGGTCGAAAATTCATCGGTTCCAGCCTTTACACGTACCACAGCGTCTGGGATGCCATCGCCTGTAAGGTCTCCATACGCGATGTTCTCGGTATCCACTGACACAGTCTCGTAGTGATCGATCAGAACTGATGCCGGAAAACGAAACGTGCCTTCACGAATGGCAACGCGAAAATCCTGACCTGCCTTCGTGAGAGCACCGCGAACAGTAGGGTCGATGAGTGTGTAGTTAGCCGACGCTAAAGCAATCCTAGAGAGTTCAGAAGGAATAGCGGGAATAGATTCCCCTTTTGGAACTGATGCCCCGGAACCAGAATCAATATTCGTTGCAGGAGCGCCACATGCACCAAGGACTAATAATGACAGGATAAAAAAAGATGCGAAAGAATGTTTCATGCAAAAAGCATACACCACACGTGATGGATTGCAGTGATACAATGATAACCATGCGATACGGATTATTGATTACTCTGGTTCTGATCTCTGCATGCACCTTCTCAACGGGTGATCCTGAGACGGACTACAAAGTGGGAGAGCTCTATGAAAACGGCAAAGGCGTTGCGCAGGATATGACACAAGCAGCGACGTACTACTTAAAGGCTGCAAAAGCCGGTTCTGCAAAAGCTCAATTTACCGTAGGCGTGCTGTACTACGAAGGAAGTGGATTGAAGCGTGACCTTGAGGAATCCGTCCTGTGGTTCCGAGCAGCTGCCTTGCAGGGCCTTGCCGCAGCGCAGTACAACTTGGGTAACGCATACCGCGCAGGAGAAGGTGTGGAACAAGACTTCGACATTGCACTCGAGTGGTACCACAAAGCAGCCGAGCAGGGTTACGCACCTGCAGCACACAACTTGGGTGCGATGGCCGGAAATGGCGAAGGAACGCCACAAAATTATGCGGAGGCGTACAAGTGGCTTCTGCTTTCAGAGAAACTCGGAACGCTGGCAGACAAGACATATAAGGAGCAGTTCCGTACGGGACTCACGAAAGAGACTGTGGCGCGTATCGAGAAAGAGGTGACAACGATGTACGAAAACATGAAGAAAGATATGTCGTCGTCCATGCCGAGCATGGCGCCTAAAGCTCCCTAAACTCCGAGAGCATCAAGATCACGCATGACATCAGCCGCGTGATGTGTCGCATCAAAGCCGTGATAAATTTTCCTCACCGTATTTTTGGGATCGATGAGAAACGTCACGCGCTTGGGAAACAGTAATCCGTTTGCGCCATATGCCTTGATGGTTTCCTTCGAGGTATCAGCAAGCAGCGTGAATGGAAGCTGAAACTTATCCGCAAACTTTCGGTGACTCGCACTGTCATCGGCACTAACTCCTACTATTGCAATGCGCGTACTAAGCGAAGCGTAGCTATCACGGAAACCACACGCCTCAATAGTACAACCCGGCGTATCGTCCATTGGATAAAAATACAGAAGCAGCCACTTTCCTTCATAAGTAGCGGACGAGACAGTCTTTCCGTCTTGATCCAAGCCTTTCCATGCCGGTGCTGACTCGCCTTCTTTCATCATACGTTTGAGTGTGGAAGAAATAGATTGGTCGGAACAAAAGGACTCGGTCGCTTCGCTTTCGGCATAGTCCCGAACCGTGTTCGGAAAGATGGTACATGATGGTCGGAGCGAAAGGACTCGGTCGCTTCGCTTTCGGCATAGTCCCGAACCACGCGCTCTACCAACTGAGCTACGCCCCGACATGGGAAATTTTACGCGAAAGATTTGCATGGGACGAGCGCCCCTTATCTCTGGCAAATATCTGTGAGCAGATATTTGGCTAACTGAGCTACGCCTAGGATGAAGAATGAACGCTTAATTCACTACGCTTGAGCTACGAATTCACCGAAGACGAGCTTGATAGCCACGATTACTTCGGAGGCTGAGGCGAAGAGTCGTCAGTCTCTTGAGGCTTCGACAAATTTCTTAACGATGCTTGTGCTGTTTGTGTGTACGGATTCATTTGTCTTGAGTAGAACGGTGTTTCGGACTCATCCTTGGATGTAGAAGGCTTACCCTTCTCTTTCGGCTGAGAAGCCGATTGCGCCCGACGACTTTTGAACTCTTCTGGAGTTGGTGAAGACTTTTCTGCTGAAGCAGATTTTTCCTTTTGAGGCTTTCTGCCCGCTGCGTCTCTCTCACTCGCAGACTGGAGATCTGCTTGAATAGACTGTGAAAAGGGATTCAATTTTTCTGTAAGGAACACTAACTCCTCACCGCTGGATGGATCCTTCATTACATCAGCAGTCCCATCTGAAGCATTAGCTAAAGGACTGTTCGTCACACCTTTCGCCGCATTGCTTAATGCTCCCCCTACTCCCGAGCGATCCAAACCTTTCCTAGCAACCTTACCCAGAATCTGGCCGCCTGCGACTTCCGTATAAGACATGTACTGAGCCTCTTCACCAGTGACCTGTTCCTTGCCCCACGCGAAAATGTTTTGAAGTTCCTTGTCCCGGAAAATATCAATGCACTGCACAATGGAAGATTTAATAGCGTTCTTTGTCCATCCTGATTTTTCAGAAGCCTTAAAAGCTTCGATGAGTTTTCCCGCATATGGACCCAGCTTTTGAAGGACTGCTTTCGCAACTTTTCCAGAACCAATGTACGACGACACAACGTCTTCAAAGACCTGAAGGGCAATATTCGTCGGCGTGGACTGTCCGGTAGAAAGTTGAATGATGTACTTCGGAATAAGTGCTGCTGCAGTACCAGGTGGGCCCGCGTAGGATGCTGCAATCTCAAGCACTGTTTGCGAGTACTGCAACCCCTGCTCTGCAAGATTGAGCTTCTGCTCCATCGAGTCATACTCATTTTGAAGCTTCGCAAAGTTAGGCTTGTTACGCAAAAGCTCACTCACAAACTGGCCATCGGCATCCATGAGAGGCACCCCACGATCATCAACTTTTGTAAAATCCTTCAACATATGAAGGAATGCAACTTTCTTCTCAGGAAAAGTTGAAAGCTGTGCTTGAGCGTAACCCTCTTCAAGTCGTGAGAGTAACGCTGAAGCGGTATCCGCCATTGCTTGGAATTCTGCAATTTGTGATTCGCTATTGCTGCCTGCGCGCTCCCAGAACCACTGCTTTGTAGAATCAGCCCGAATTAATTCGATGTCTTTCTTGGCAGCATCGATTGTATTCTTGAGAGATGAGCTGATGTTCTTGAATGTGGTTTCAAGATCCCCATCTAACTTTTTCTCGTATTCTGCCTGTTCACGTTCTTTCTTCTTGTTTTCGGCAATTTCCCTCTTTCTCTGTAGAGGTTGTTCGGAAGACGGACGCACAGCTTCAGCAGCAGGACGAGGTGATTCGGGTGATGTGTCAGTGTGTATTTTTTTCAAGCATAATGACTGTCTATTTATATAATATTTTACCATATTTCTATGATTTTATCAATGTAGCAGAAAGCCCCCCTCAGCCAATGGAAAATAGAAAATGTCGTTAATCAGTAAACGCTTGATTTGCTGATCTGTTACAGATTTTCTGCATTAATATGAACAACTCTTGTATACATGTTCGCTGGACTTTACATGGGCTGACCTTAGAATCGCGCACCCTTTCGAAACCATATGAACCGTCCATACCCCTTCGGAAACAGGAACGTGAAGTCTCTGATGCTTGTGCATCTACTTCTCATCGTCATCGTCACGGTCGCCATGGTCATGACTCTGCCGACCCTCGCGCTCATTGCCTAGTGAAGGCTACTTGGTAGCTGCAGGCACTTTCATCGTGCCCTCTGCAACGAGAACACTCTCTCCCCTTCCCTCACGCCGGACTTTCACGGAAAGGGTCTTTGAGGCGTTCTCTTTTGTCTCAAGCTTCACAGAATGACGAACGTCTCCCACGATGCTCTTCATCTCTCCGACTTTGAGCGACGTAGTACCCGCACTGTCCTGAACGTAGGCTACGTACTTCGTACCGGAAGCAGGCAGCTCGATGTTGAGGTTGACCGTCACCGTCGAAGCACCGTCTTCAAACACGTGGATGTAGGCGATGCCATTTGCATTCACCCCTTCGGTTCCTGAAACAGCACCGTAATAAAATCCAACTCCTTTACCATGAACTGGATCACTAAAGTCTGTACCGCTTTTCATAATCTGCGTGTAGCTCTGTACTTCAAGAATTTTGTCAGCTTCCGATGGCCCACCACACGAGGCGAGTGCGAAACAGAGTACAACTGGAACGAGAAGAAGTTTTTTCATAAGGAAAGATGGAAACGAGGGTCGTATCATAAACTATTACGGACAACTCGTCTCGATGTAACACCGTTTACCACAAAATTCCCCGTGGGCGCGATGCGGTCTTGGCGCGCTCCTGATTGGCATGCGTTTGCGACCTGCGCGCTAACTGACGATACGCGTCAGCATCTGCGGGATACGTCTCCGCAAGAAGATCGCACAGTGACACGACGTCCTCCACGTTTCGTCCGAGCGCGATGAAGTGCGTGTTCTGCAAAATTGCGAGACCAAATTCATTGAGCAGCATATCGAACTCATGACGGCGCTCGCGCATTTCATCGGCATCCTGATCGCGTAACAAGTAAATGAGACCTCGAGTGATGCCGATGTCATTGTACTTGGCGTAGTCGTACGCCTTTTCATAAGCGCGCAATGCATCCTGTCTCTTGTTCCATCGCAAATAAATATCACCAAGGAGTCTCCATGCGCGTCCATCTTGGTCGTTGTAGCCAAGTGACCGATCAAGAGCTTCTTCCGCTTGAGGCAGCTGGTTCAGTGACAAAAGGATAGCCCCGCGTGCCAACCATGCATCACGAGGAAACAGTGATTTGTCCGTCAGTGCGTACCAGCGAAGTGATTCAAGCGGTTGGCCATTTGCCTCAACACGACGAGCTCGTGAGGACATTGCGAGATTCGCACCCTCAAAAAATGTGAAGAGAAGCAGTACAAATGCTACGAGTAACTCAAGGCGTCTGAGTACAGTTGAGCGAGATGCACTAGGTTTGGACACCAAAAGTCCCATGCCAAGCCACAGCGGCAAAGCGATGCCAACAAACTGAAGATTGTAATCGATGAGATTATGCGCAATAACACCAGCAACTGAGACAATCAGGAAAAGTTCGATCGGAACTGTCGAGCCTTTCCGAAGGAGAGCACGGAATCCTGAAAGCATCGACCACAGGAAAATAATGCCGAGAAGAATTGCTGCAGGAATACCGCGTTCGGATGCGTACTTCAGAAATACGTTATGCGGATGATCGGATGTTTGTAGAACGCCTTCCTGGATGTGTGTCTGAAGGAACCGGAAAGAATATGGTCCCCAACCAAAGACTGGCCTTTCCAGTGCAAGTGCAGTGGCTTGTTGCCAAAAAGCCTTTCTCTCAGACACTGACGACGTGCCTTCATCGGCTGAAAATGTTGCCTTCTCCACTACAGACTGCACATCGTGAAATCTGTCACGAACAGAGTTGATACCTGCAAACAATATAACCGATGTCAGAACTGCAGATGCAAAAGTCACCGGTATACGCTTCCAGCGGATTCTGTGGCGTTGAAAGACGATGGCGAGAGAGCCAAGAAGAATGAACTGACCTGCAAGTGCGATAAAGCCGCCGCGCGAATAACTCAAAAGAAGGCATGCAAGAACAAAGCCGAGAATGATGCCTTTCATCCAATCATGGCGAAGGATGGCAGGAAGCTTCTTTTCCTCACGCGTGAAGATGACCCACAGAAGTAGCGGCCACATCAAAAGCACAAACTCAGCCCATGCATTTGGCCAGTAGTCAGTGTGAAACCGGTGATCAAAAAACGTTCCGACAAATCTGCTCACCGGCTGCAAGACATACACAGCAATGCCAACCCCGCATGCAAGTAGTCCTGCGAAAGACACGGTCTGCGCAATGTGTCCGGCGAAGCGTTCATCTTCCTGACGTCGTGCAGCTGCCCACAATAGTAGGAGTATGAGCGACGCAGTCTGCAAGACTTCGTCAAAACCATAGTTAAGGGTGTGTGAATAGATGAAGCTTGTGACAGTCCATCCAAGAAGCGCAGTGAGGAGCGCAAGAAAAAATCCTGACACATGAGGACTTTTTGCTTTGCTTGAAAAAAAGATAACGCCACCAGCTAGGAGTGCCTGAAGCCAGACAGCATCCAGAGCCTTTCCACCCTTCCACACAATCACAAACGCAAGAAAGGCGAGAACAATCTGCTCGATGGTCGGTTTCAGGTTTCGCACATCCAAATGGTACCCCAGACAGTCACCAGTCGGAACCAGAAGGATTTTCCGGACTAGGCAGGGTAGAATCATGCGGACTCCCCTCCCCTCTTTCGTGTTTCTCACCTACGCCAAACTTCTGAAAGAACTCGTCATGCAGGTACGAAACTGGCCTGTGTATTTTCTGAATCGCTTCGGTTTCCTCAAAGGAAAGGTTTGCTACCGCCTCAGAAACGGCATGACTATTACGACCCGTCCGTACTGTATCGACGGCTCGGCGCTCAATGAGGTTTGGTTTGATCATGGCTACGACCCAAACGCTTTTGGTGTCCCGTTCGATTGGTCGAAAGCAAAAAACATTATCGACGTCGGCGGACACATCGGAACATTTACATTGTTTGCCGCAGCAAAAGCGCCACATGCACGCATCGTCACGCTAGAACCAGAACCAGGAAACTTTGCAGTACTGACCGGAAACATCGCACAGAACGGTCTCCTGACTCGCATCACTCCGCATAATATGGGTCTTGGTAACGGTCAGAGCATCACACTCTTCACCTTTCCAGGAGACAGAGGTGGTAACTCCGTATTCCGCACAAAAGAAGGAGGCGTACCGGTCACCATCGAGACCATGCCTCTGAAAGACATTTTTGAAAAACACAACATTGATGTCTGCGACTACGCAAAGATCGACTGCGAAGGTGCAGAGTACGACGCACTCTATGAACTCCCTGCAGAATACTTTCCACGAATCCGCATGATTGGCATGGAGTATCACCACTTCTCCTCCAACCCTGCGCACACGCCAGACAAGCTGCAGGCTCACCTTGAGAAAAATGGCTTCACCGTAAAGCGTCACAAGAAGTCGATGATGTTGGCGTTTCGTTAGTCACGCTCTATGCCGATCGTGAAACAACCACAAACGTCGGCAAGAACGATGCTACTCAAAACATGTGCCATCGCAGTGGCGCTGACCGTGCTTCAAGTCGCCATCGCGATGACATTCAACGAACAAAAAAATATCGTTGCTCGATACCCAACACTCGTACAGTGGGACAGTATCTGGTTTTTTCGGATTGTGACTGATGGTTACTACGTGAATCCGATCGTCAAAAATATTTACTATACAAACACCGTCTTTCCTCCAGGCTTTCCGCTCTTTGCCTACATCATACAAAGCATCACAGGCCTCACGGCGCTAGTGTCTGTGCTGCTTGCATCCCAGATTGCGACGGTGCTTTTTTGGATCTACTTCTTGCTACTCGCAAAACGCATGAAGGTGTCACCGTTTTTTACTACAGCAGGTGTGCTGTGTGTACTGCTGTATCCCGCTGCCTTCTTCTTCGTCGTCGGTTACTCTGACTCGCTGTTTCTCGCCATGCTTCTTGGCCTCGTGTATTGGCTCAGTGATGGCAGACAGTACTCGTGGCTTGCTGCCGGCATTCATGGCTGCATCATGACGTCGGCTCGCATCGTCGGTATCCCACTGATCATTCTTCCTCTTGCGTACACGTTCTTTACGAAAGGAGTGCAGGGATTACGTGATCCGCGCCCTTGGCTTGCGACTGCTCTCAGTGGTGCAGGAGCTGGTGCCTTTTTCCTGTTTTGCAAACTTGTGTTTGGCGAGTGGTTTATTCAGGTGCGTGCCCATCAATACTGGGCAACAAAGCCGGATCCAAGCGCCATCTTCAATCCGATTTTTTATCGACACTGGAAACCGTTTTATGCCGATGGAATGTTGCATCCGGACTATTTTAGTCTGATGTCATTTCAATTACTTCTGAGCTTCATCATCACTGCAATCTTGCTTGAGCTTTTCACACTGAAGAAACGAAAGCCATCGGGTACATCGTCGATACGAATGTCTCTGTATTTCACAGCACTTCTGACGTGGGTTTTTACACTCACCGCACGGTCACACAATGTGAGCGGTGCCTTTCGTTATATGATCGTTCCTGAAATTTTGTGTGTGCTCGGACTCATGGGCTGGAGCAGTGCAATGAAAGCGAAGAAGGCTCTTCCTCGTATCGTATTTTGGATTATGGTCACCATTCTTTGTGCTGCGATCCCGATGCAAATTGTGTACATCGCACGCTATACACATAGGTTGTGGGTTGCATAAGGCGTTGCGTGCTACGAGCTACGCAGCAACAATGAAGCCATGAGCACCTGGAACGACCTGACACCGGAGGAAAAACACGTCATCGAAAACGCTGGTACCGAGGCGCCATTTTCCGGTGAATACGATAACGAGTTTCGCAAAGGCACGTACACATGCCGTCGCTGCAATACGAAGCTCTACACATCGGACTCTAAGTTTCATTCGGGCTGCGGATGGCCGAGTTTTGACCAAGAAATTGCAGGAGCGGTGAAGAAGATTCCAGACAGAGACGGTAGTCGTACCGAAATCCGCTGTGCGAATTGTGATGGTCACTTGGGTCACGTGTTCACCGGAGAAAACTTCACATACAAGAACACGCGACACTGTGTGAATTCGCTCTCTATGAAGTTTGTAGCGTCCAAATAGCCATCCGTCCTTGCTCCAGCACAACTTCACGATAAGATAGCCGCGCTGCAAAGTGCAGTTTGTTCTTTGCCCAGATGGCGGAATGGCAGACGCGCTAGCTTCAGGAGCTAGTATCCTC
>JAKFXO010000107.1 GCA_021731345.1 Candidatus Peribacterales bacterium
TTGCAGTCGCGCAGCAAGTTTCTGGAGCATCCGCATGAGAATTTCCGGATGAGCAACGACGACTTTTTGAAAGTCAGCAACGGGCAAACTGCAGTAACGGCTACCTGGTAATGCTTCAGCAAAATGTGCGGAAGCAGCAGCATCGGGAATAAAATTCCCAAAAATACTACCAGGCCCTAATACGTCGAAGATTCTTCGTTTACCATCCTGACTGTGATACAGAATCACCTCTCCTTCTTTAAGCATATACACATGCTGATCATTTCCATCGTGCGGGGTGTAAATTTGCTTATGTGACTCACAACGATGTTCGAGCGCTTTTTCAGCGATCTGCATCATCTCCATGTCAGAAATTCCCTCAAAGACATCAATCTGTGTGATGTACCAAGCTTTATCCATACGCAAAGTGTAACACGGTCACTGATTGAACGTCTTCTAAGAGAGGTTATGGGGTGTGTCGTACGAGGATCTCCGCTATGATCAATCGTCTATGAAAGTTTGTGCCATCCACATCGGCGATGCCATCCCACTGAAGCCCATTCTCAAGAAAGAGCGAGACATCGCTCAAATGAGAAACCCCCTCGTGCTGACATGGGAAGGAAAATCCATTGTCATCTTTCAGTTCGGAGTCGTCGTGTTTTGGGATGTATCAGAGGCTGATCAAGCAAGATTTTTTAAGGGCTTCACAGAATACATTTCCGAAGTTCATGAAAATCCATTTCGTGAAATTCAAGATGTGAGGCAGGGGACATCGTACATTTTTGCCGATGAAGCAATTACCGTTCCGGAAATTTCACTCAAGTCCATCGTTATCATTTCCATCGTGCTTGCCCGGTCCATTGCGCTTGAGGAACATGAAATCGGCATCAAGGCGCTCATGAAAAGATTCCAGCTTCTGCGCCTCCACAAGCATCAGAAGCACAAAACACTGCTCTCCAACCGCACGCTTCTGAAAATTGCGAGTGAAGCCATGGACACGCATCAGACTATGTCATTTTCCATGGCGATGCTTGATACGCCGGACATCGTGTGGGACGACAATGAGCTGCGAAATTTTTACAAAGTACTTCTGGAGGAATACGAAATTGAATTCCGCTACAAGCAGCTGACGTACAAACTGAAGCTGCTCATTCAACATTCAGAATTTGTGCTGCATCTCATGGAGAACCGTCGTGCCTTCTGGCTTGAGATGACAGTCATCATTCTCATCGGAATGGAAGTGCTATTTTTTGGCTACGACTTGTGGTGGAAGTAACACATATTGCGCAAGCGTATGGTATACACTAGGTCTATGCAGGCTTATCAGTGGTACCAACAGCTCATCAAACCGTCATGGGCTCCGCCTTCGTCTGTCTTTGGACCTGTGTGGACACTGCTCTATATCGGGATCTTCATTTCGTTTGGCATGGTGTTCGTCATGGCATTCGAAAAAAAGATTGCGTGGATCATCGCTCTACCATTTGCACTCAACCTCATCGCAAATTTTGCATTCACCCCTCTTCAGTTTGGACTCCGGAGCAACATTCTTGCGAGCATTGATATCGTCATTATTCTCGCAACACTCATCTGGGCGATGATCGCTATCTATCCGCATTCTCACGCCATTACCTACGCTCAGATACCGTATCTCCTATGGGTTGCATTTGCGACGTGTCTGCAGCTCACCATCACATTCCTGAACTTCAAATGAATCCACTCTTCTTTAAACTGTTTGCCATCGCTCTGCCGGTCTTTCTCGCACTCGACATGCTGTGGCTCGGTGTCATCTCACGACAGTTTTATCGAGACCAAATCGGCGGACTCATGAAGACCAACGTGAATTGGACAGCTGCGCTTATCTTCTACGTCATCTTCCTCTGTGGACTCGTCGTGTTTGTGCTTCTGCCTGCCATGGAGAAAAAGTCCTGGCTCACTGCACTCACACTCGGCGCATTCTTTGGTTTGGTGACGTATGCAACGTATGACCTCACGAATCTTGCTGTCGCAAAAAACTGGCCGCTTGCTGTGACGATTGTTGATCTAGCGTGGGGCACTGTCCTCTCGGCGAGTGTCGCAACCGTCACATACTTCATTGCTCAGAAGATCGGATGACATCCGTCTATGTCATCATCGCGCTCGCGCTCTTTGCATACATGAGCGTGTGGTTTCTCATCGCGTGTGCACTCAAACGCAATGACGTTGCAGACATCGCATGGGGACTTGGCTTTGTAGTCATGAGCTGGCTTGCGTATGCGCTTTCTGCGCATTCTGAACGCTCTCTCCTCATCAATATCCTTGTGACCATCTGGGGCGTGCGGCTTGCGTGGCACATTGCGAGGCGCAATCTGAAGAAGCCGGAAGATTCTCGCTACGCTGCATGGAGAGCGACGTGGACATATTTTTATGTCAGGAGTTATGTGCAGATTTTTCTCCTGCAGGGAGTATTTCTGTTTGTCATTCTTCTACCGGTTCTCTTCATCCACGCATCTGCTTTAGCTCCACTCGGAGCACTGGATGCAGTCGGTGTCATGCTGTGGTGTATCGGTTTCTTCTTCGAATCTGTGGGAGATCATCAGCTGAAAATGTTTCTCAAAGACCCTGCGAATAAAGGAAAGATCATGGACCAAGGACTCTGGGCATATTCCCGGCATCCAAATTATTTTGGAGAAGTAACGCAGTGGTGGGGGATCTTTCTTGTGGCCTTAGCCGTTCCGTACGGATATATGACGATGATCAGCCCGCTACTCATCACCGTGCTCATTGTGTATGTGTCAGGTATTCCGATGCTCGAGAAAAAGTATGAAGGAAGGCCGGATTTTGAGGCGTACAAAAAGAGGACGAGTATGTTTGTGCCGATGCCGAGGAGGTCCTAGAGCTGCACTATTTCATACCCTTAAACCACTTCTTGGCCTTCGGCCTGCGGTGAGGGCAGCCTGGCCAGCAACAGGGTCTGCGCTTTCCTGCGAGTAGTTCTTCACGGAGTCGTACGATATGAGCTTCCCTGGTTTCTACCTGCTTCACGATGGTCGTCCAACAGATCCACTCATTACGTGCGAGTGGCGTGAGGTCGTTCCACTTTTCCAGAAGCTTTGGATTGGAGGTAAGTACTTCCTTGAGATCCGCAGGGACGGTATGGACAACGCCGGTGGCGACTGATGGTGTGGCCATAGATATAGATGAAGTAATAATCTTTTCTGAGGTCACATTGTAACATTGTGGAACAGCTCGGTATGCTACATCGTGCGTTTTTATACTCCTCTTTTCTCATGAAAATCCTCCGCATCGTCCTCCGTGTTCTCATCTGTCTTCTTCTTGTGACACCCATCCTCGGTGCGACGGGAGTGTTCCCTGCACCAACTGCAGATCTCTACACACCATCCGGTTGGGCTTTCATGAGCGCTCTCCTGAATAGCGGTTACTTGATGCCGCTCATCGCCATCCTGTGTTCCGTGTGCATTGTCCTCTTCGCCATTGGTCGTACGGCACTGGCTGCCATCCTCGTGACTCCGCTCGCCGTGAACGTGATCTGCTTCCATGCATTTGTAGACACAGGCCTCATCTCACCATCTGCGTCGCTTGGCATTCCGCTCATGCTCATCACGCTCTTCTTCCTCTGGGATAATAGGAAGAAGTACAAGACGTTGTGGTAACAGCGTAGGAGAAAGGATGAGAAACGGATGGAATCAGCTTCAGCAAATTTCACGATAGACGCAGAAGTGTCTCAGGACATGGACTGCTGACCATCGTATAATTTGTAGTGATGGCATACAAAAATGCTATCATAGACGCATGAGAACTAGTTGCTCCGCATGCCTCATGCCCTTCAAAATGGATCCTGGCAGTCGTCAGAATCCAGATTATTGTAGTTATTGTCAGAAGGATGGAAAGTTTTGTTTTACGGGGACGAAGGCTGAGTTTAAGCAAATGTGCTACACGCAAATGTTGAAGCACGGCATTCCAAATTGGAAAGCGAAATTTTTCACTTTCATGATCAATTTTGCTCCTCACTGGAAGCGAGGGAAGTGATAGGTGGACATGGTACGTAAAAGTTTGAACCAGATCGAGCAGATGATTATGGAGTGGGCAGAGCAGATTCGTTCTCTGGGTGAGAGGGCCGAATTCTCAAAAGAAATGCAAAAACAATGATGATCGATCCAATGAAAAAGAATGCGTATCGCAAATCCACATCCGCCAACATTCCAACGATAGGTTGCATGAGTAGTAGATACAGGCTCGTGATGAGCGAAATAGCCGAGAGCGTTGTAGCGCGAACAGATGACGGTATGTGCCTGTTCATGTAATCGGCAAAGATGGGATCGCGCAGGTTGCCGCCCGCATCACTGAGAATGAAAAGGAGCACTGCGACAACAGGATGGAACGCAAGTGCCATCAGCACCCAAAGAATGCCAGGGAAAACAGTTGAAATAAATGATGCCCACTCCATTCCAAGCATTGCTTCCAAACGATGCGCAAACATTTTCGAGCCGCTTGCAGCCAAGGATGAAAGGAAAAGAGCAATACCAAACCATGGCGTTGGAACTAAAGACAAGACGAAATATGGCTGGAAGAATGTGAGAAGCACGACAGAAAATGGCGCTGTCAGTACGCTGAGCATCACAATTCTTCGAAGACCTCCGTTACTCCTGAGTACGTGAAGAGCAGTAAATAAAATACGACGTTCCGCAGGAGCAATCTGCACGTCCGATGCTGGCAGTCTCGGCTCTCGGACGGAAAGGAAGAGAATGAATGCAAAAATCTGTGCTGCAGCACTGAATGCGTAAAGTCTCATGAATTCTGCCAGCGTCTGTTCCATCGCAAGGAATCCGCCAATGAGCCCCGCAAGTGCGAAGCCGAAGGTAGACATAGCGAGATACATCCCATATGTTTTTTGCATATCCTTTTGCCTGCCTTTCGAGGCAAGAATCTCATAGAGCAACGCTTGGTCGGATCCTGAAATGAATGCCTGTGATGCCCCGAGCAACACGAACACGATGGAGAAGGTCCACACATCCGTTGCAAGGAACCAAGGAATCCAAGCCAAAAGAGCACATCCGACTCCAAGGACGATGCTTCGTTTCTTCCCTATACGATCTCCAAGCATTCCTGTCGGAATTTCTAGCAAAAGGGCACTTCCGAGCAGAATTGACTGCAGAATCATGATTTGACTGAGTGATAACCCACGCGCTTGGAAAAAAAGCGTCTGAATAGGGGCTGCAAAAGACAAATTCTGCAAGAAACGGCCGACGGAGAGGCGTTGTATATCGTTCACAGGCCAAGAATAGCAGACAGAGGCTCTTTTCTTGCATCATTCCCTTATTTCACTGCCCGTTCTACAGGCGGGTAGAACGTCTGGTTTACGCTGTATGAAAAGGAAAAACCAGTATAGGCGCGATCAATCGCTATTCTCCCATGATGGACACATATACAAATATTGTTTATAGTATCAAATCAGTATTTACCTCTAGTTCATGACCTCTTCAGAGCGGTTTGCAGGCAAATCGATTATCGTCACTGGCGCGTCTGCAGGCATCGGCCATGCGCTTACCCGGAAGCTTGTGTCCGAAGGGGCTCACGTATTCGCTGCGGCTCGGAACGAGGGAAAACTCAATGGCCTGTCCGAACAATCGCAGGGATTGCCTGGAAAAATCACTCCGGTCCGGACGGATATTCGCAATGCTTTAGATGTACAACACTTATTTGAGCGCGTCGATGCTGCAGGTTCAGGATTGGACATCGTTATCAACAACGCGGCACATGGTCACAATAGTCATGTGGATGAGATGTCTATTGAGGAAATCAATAGCATCGTCTCTACCAATCTTTTGGGAACGATCTATATGACACGAGAGGCATTGCAGCGAATGAAGCTTCAAGGGAAAGGACATCTGGCGTTCGTATCATCACTCGCGGGCCGGATGGCATTTCCAAATCTTTCCGTGTATTCAGCGACAAAATTCGGCATCGAGGGATTCGCTGAGGCGATCCGCGAAGAATTGAAGGGAATGAATATTCTCACAACCGTACTCCGCCCCGGCGTGACAGATACCAACTTCTTCGAGAACGCCGATATGCATGATTTCGCAGAAAAGATGAAGCACAAAATGCAGTCCGCAGATTCCGTTGCCTCAGACATTGCTGATGCACTGGCTGCAAAACGTGAGGATAGTACGATCGGTCCGGACAAGTACTTCATGCCGCTTTTGAAAATTCTTCCAACCAACATCGCACGCAAGTTCCTCCGCTTCTTTTCCTAATCTTCGTTATGGATAAGCCCCCACATGATCCGGTGAACTATGAACTACGACCTGGAGATCTTGAAGGCGACTATCAACGCTTTCTCGATACACTCACCGATGTTCCTGAGTCGCCTTCGCTGCAGCCGCTCAACATCGACGAAGCTGGTATTACGAATCAGCAGGCATACATCCAGTTGCAGGACATCGAAGGAAAAGGGCTCATTAAGCCTCTATTGTGCGATATCCAAATCGGAGCAACGCTCCATGGGCACCGTGGCATCCACATGTCCCGCTGCGAGGAGGCCCTTTTCGATGTTTCAAGAGAAGTGCATCCATCCATCGATCACTTCGCTGTCGCATTGGCTCGTGCCGTGCGTGATAAGCAAGGCAGTCGCGGAAGCGTGGTGAAAGTAAACGGAGTGTATCTCCATACGCATATGACCCATGCAACCAAACGGGAATCGCATGACAAAATGTATCTTTTGAGCGATGCGTCAGTAGACGGCGACCAAGAAAAAGTGTCGACAGGAGTCCGCGCCTACAACATCACGGCTTGTCCTTGCACTCGCACGTACACCAAATATTCAGTCGTGCCGGCTTTACGCGAGAAGGGTTTCAATCTTGAGCAGATTCGAGACATTCTGAATATCACCCTTACCGGAACGCATACGCAACGTGGAACGATTTCTGTGGTGATCGACAAGACGCATGAAGACATTACAACAGGTGAGCTGTACAAAATTCTCGACCAATCTGCCCATCTTGTCTTCGAGCTTCTCAAGCGTCCGGACGAGCACGATCTGGTGGTACGAGCGCTCAAGCGGCCGCAATTTACCGAGGACGTCGCACGGGAAACGGCTGTCAACACGTATAGGAGATTCGGGCAAGCTGCACCTTCGGATACCGGTATCGAGGTGGAATCAATTCTCAATGACAGTATTCACATCCACGATGTACGCACGAAGATCGTGACATCAATTGGCAAATTGGGTTCGGCTCTCAACCCGTAAGCATGAAACATGCGAACCAGCCTGCGGCCATCTACGATCTCACGACACTTGCGAGCACCCTTGCGCGGCACAATGTACGTGAATTCGACGGAAAAACAGCGGAACAACTTTCTCAAGTGCATGAAGAGACAGTAGACCTTCTTGATGGCGAGTCGCCCCATAAGGCTCCGGTTCCCCATACAGATCCTGAACTATTGAAAGCTGCAGCGAGCTTTGCGCAGAAGACGCTTCACTTGCTGCAAATAGCGGAGGATCAGAAACGCATCATACGAGGAATCGCCGCAAAAACACGTTCGACAATTGAGCGCTTCATGGGTTCTCTTAAATTATTGGAAGGGACTTCCGGAGTATGGCTCTGTGATCCAGTAGAAATCGACGAGATGTTCGGGCTGAACATGAGCAATGAACATATAAATGCGACGATGCTCGAAGAAACGAAGAAACTTTCTGGGGCATCTGTCCCCAACAAGCCACCACAAAGCCTGCAGGCCGCAGTTACCGAAGGAGAGACGCAGTGCCTTTTCAAGGCAGTCCGAAAAGATCTCTTTAGCGCCGGAACAATTGACCCCCAGCTTTACATCGAAGCGAGGCCTGAAAAACACTATCTTTTCTGGGCGCCGACTGCGGATAAACAGGAGTGCGCAGTGCCAGATAGCTACTCGCTTGCGGATCACTTCCGCTTTCACTGTCCACACAATGATGCGCACCTGTCACATCTGCATGATTTGTCTTCTCATGGGGTGGGTGCCTATACGGATTTTATGGATGAACGAGCCTTTCTGGAAGCAATCGCAGTTTTGTCTGAATGGCAAATACTCGAAGCCCTTAAAAAAGATGATGGCCTAGCTGCCAGTTTGCACGATACATTGGAGCCAGATCGCCGGAAACAGGTTTCCCCTGAATCGCTGCGAAGATGGATGATTGAAATGCGGACGTACGAATGCAGACTTCGTGCTGCGAGGCTCGTTGCAGACGTGCTGACAATCCAAGAGCGTTTACCATTTGAGGAAATGGTGGGGCGGAGCATGGCCATCACGGGGCTGACTCGTGAGGACGCTGAAGCAGAGGCACGAAAATACTATTTCTTACCCGGCCTTGGGGCTGTCTATACCTTGGGCTACAGGAAAATGCTTGATCAAGGAATCAGCAACCCAATTGCAGGTTTCCAAGATAACGGAACGACTATCCGGACATGGCACCAATTCCATGCACATCATGCCTCCTGAACAACACACGCCATGGGCCGGAAACGAATTAACGTGGTACCCCGAACGATATAGGCTGAATGGATCATCTTTACGCATAACTGAATGCGCTGGAAAGATTTTTGAAGGGATGACAGACATATCTGAAGAGGTAAAAAATTCTCCGGAATATAGCGAGGCAGTTGCCGAGCGACTTGCAACTTCTCATCCGTTATCCAAACAACTTGCTACTGAAATCAAGGATCGACTGGATAAAGATCCTCGTTTTGTCGTTGTGGATGGCTTGGAGTTTCATTCGCTGCCTCCAAACATCAGAGACGCATTCATCCTCGGGCTTTGCACGCTCATTGGCAGACCAACGAGAACAGATAAGGTGGAAGGGAAAATTATCTGGGATGTCATGCCGCGCGAATATTTGGACCACATGAATACGACGTTCTCGGAACATAGCGGCGAAGCGGAATTTCATACTGACTCGCAATTTTTTCCTAATCCGGAACGCTATTTCAGCCTTTGGTCGGTACGGCACGCTTCCGATGGAGGTGGGGTGAATGGCCTCCTCGATGCGCGGATGATCACACGCAGACTTGTAGAAGATCGTTTGGGCATCGAGTCCATGGTTACTCTTTCTGAAACAGAACTCCCATTCCGTGTCCCCACAGTTTTTACGGAGCAGCGAACAGATGCTGCTGCCGAAGTCCTAATGGCTCCAATTTTTGCCGATACGCCATACATCCGTTACAGAAAAGACACGCTCCAGAAAGGACTGCTCGCAAAAGGCATGCAGCTTAAACCAAAAGTAGTCCGTGCCCTGCAGCACGTTGAAACGATAATGGGTGATAAGGATCTGACTCTTCGTCATTTTCTCCAGGCAGGTCAGGTGCTTTTTGGGAATAACCATGAAATTTTGCATAACAGGACATCGTTCGTTGATCAGCAGCGACACCTCTTGCGGGTGAGA
>JAKFXO010000139.1 GCA_021731345.1 Candidatus Peribacterales bacterium
CCGCATGATCGATAAGGTCAAAGCACAGGTCGAAGAACTTGGCACCATTGGTGCCAAGTTCTTCGACCTGTGCTTTGACCTTATCGATCATGCGGGGATTGTAGCGGATGGAACGCGAAAAACGGAGGCATGCACTGGCACGCCTCCGAAAGGCTTACGGTACTACTTAGACCTCGTATCGAGCGCGTCGAATGTAAAACAATCATGCCCAGCGCTGTGGTTCCAGAAGACGTCGTAATCATAATTTCTCTCAAGATTGAATTCTGCACAGAGATCATACGACGTACCTTTCACGATGTACTCATACGCAACACCGGTCTCCGGATCATTCATGGAAATCTTTGTGTACTGCGCATTCGCTGAGATGGACTCGAGGTCCTTAGGCAGCGATTTTGGAAGCACCTGAGGCGTGACACTTGGCTCTGTGTATCGCTTATCACCGTAGACCTGATTCAGCACCTCTTCGTGAATAAGACGGAAGTCTGAGATGCGTTTTTCATCAAAGCGCTGCTCCCTACCATACGTCGGGCTGCCTACGATGAAGATACCCCATACGAAGATCAGTGGAACGATGACGCACATAGCGCCAAAGAACGTCTTGTGAGCCTGACTTGCGGCGTACTTCTCGGGTTCCATACGAACAACCGAGAAGTAGTACCAAAATGGCAGTCCGCTCATGAGGAACACTGCAAGAACCTTCAAGATGAAGCGTGTGGAAAGCTCACCATCAAGCAAGAAGAAGAACAGCGTAATGACATCACCAATGAGCGTACATGCAGTGACAAACAACGTGAGGTACGTGAGCCACTTCCGGATGCCGGAAAACAGTTTCTCTGGATGCTTTTTGAACTCCGCGTGCAAAATCCTTGAGAGGAAAATGAAGAGAGGGAAAGAAACAATCAGGACTGCAAGTGACCATCGAATACCTGAAAAATCGGATGCGTACGTGTCATACGTTCCACTTGCAGCATCGGGGAGTAGTCGGTTCAGGTACTGAAACATGAGGACAATCGTCGCAATGACCGTGGAGTAGAGAGTCGTAAACGTCAGAAGATGGAAAAATGCATCACGAGCACCGCCACCATCTGCAGGAACTGGTACAGGCATATCCAAGGTTTCCGAAGCGAGAGCCGTGGAAATGTCCTTTTCCTTCCATCCTGCGGAAAGCAAAAGTAGGCGAACAGTCTGAAGATCCATATTTTTGGATCTGGCATGGGCAATGAAAGTATGGAGAGAATTCGACATGAGGAGATGTGGGAACTGATAGGATACGGGTATACGACGTACAGACAGGTTGCTATCTTACATTCTTACTCGTCTCATTCTCCATCTTTTTTGCGCATTCTCCTTGCCATGTCCGGCGGTATCGACTCCTCTGTCGTTGCGCACCTGCTGCGTGAGCAGGGTCATGAGGTGCTGGGAGTCAGATTCAATCTCTGGACTGACCCTCTGGCACCGGCTTTAGCCCAAGTGCTACCGACGAAGTGCTGCACGACCCAAAATATTGCCAGAGCCTCAAACGTCGCAAAGAAGCTTGGCATTCCACTTCGCATTATTGACCTTGAGCAAGAATTCAAAGAAACGGTTGTCGATCCTTTCCTTGAGGGTCATCGCCGAGGAGTGACTCCGAATCCGTGCATCGGATGTAACCGCACAATCAAGTTTGGAAAACTGCTCGCACTTGCAAAGGAACTTGGTTGCGACAAATTGGCGACAGGTCACTACGCCAGAACCGCGAGTGAAAAAATGACCGACGGTTCCGAGCGCATGGTCCTTCTTGAATCCATCGATAAGAAAAAGGATCAGAGCTACTACTTGTACGGGCTGACCCAAGAACAACTGTCATCTGTGTATTTTCCGCTTGGTTCCATGCTAAAGACCGAAGTCTATGGACTTGCTGAACACTTCGGCATTCCGCTTCCGGACTCATACCGAGAAAGTCAGGACTTGTGTTTCTTCCCAGAGAAAACTCCAGAAGAATTTTTGAAGCGTCACCTGAAAAGTTCCATGTCTGCGGGAGAAATCACGAGACAAAACGGTGTTGTCGTCGGCGCACATGAAGGACTCCCCCTCTACACCGTTGGTCAACGGCGTGGGCTTGGTATCGGTGGACTAAAGGTTCCGCTGGAGGTTGTGGAAAAAGATACCGTCACAAACCGACTCATCGTCGCAGATAGAGGTAGTGTCAAAACTGATGCGGTGTCGCTCACGGATATTCGTTTTGTGGCATGGGCTCCAGAAAGCGGCACTCCCCTACCCTTCGACTGTCGTATCCGTTCACTCTCACCTAAAAAGCGTGGCGAACTGACTCTCTCGGGCTCGGGCGGCGTCTTCAGGTTCTCATCCCCCCAGAGCCCGCAGGCTCCAGGGCAATCTCTAGTTCTGTACCGCGGTGAAGAAGTCATCGGAGGAGGTGTCATGGGAAGAGCTGTTTAACCATCTCTTTTTTCACCTGTCAAAGTGCAGAGAATCGGCTTCTGTGCTACAATTATCGACTATCTCTTCAGCAAAAACTTTTCGTGCTTCGTGCCCGCTACGACATTCACGGCAATATCATTCTCGGAAGCATCGTCCATGATGCGCCCGTGATTGAACCTGTGGAGCAACCGACACCAGCGGTACGAGCGCAGACGTGGACAATGGTGGAAGAAACACACAGGGAAGTTCGTCTCATCAAAAATCCAGAGCCTTTAGCACCGAAACAAGAGAAGTCTTCGGTCTTTCACAGCGTCGGAACAAAGACAAAACAGATCATCCGCGAGTCGGTTGCTGAGGGTGCTAAACAAGTGAAGCACACAGCAAACGATGCAGGGGCACGTATTGATCTCGCTCAAAAATCACTTTCATCGGTGCCACAAAAAGCAGCAGCCGGTATGAAGTCTTTCTGGCGCATTGCAAATAGCCCCGTATCACTACCAGGTCGTAAGCCGGGCTCACGCCAGCCTCGAAAAGTCACGCTTTTCGTCATCGACACGGTTCGCTTCGGCGGAACCTTCGGAGTGATCTTTGCGGTGTTATTCGTCGGCATCAACTACCAAAGCTTCTGGCAGATAGCTAGAGCCGAACTGGCACTTGGCGGGGATATTCAGGCGGAACAGGCTCTCTCGGATATTGCAGGCGGCTCTGCTGCTGTAAAGGCTTTCCGCGCTTCACAACCTGCAGGAGGCGAGAACATTCTGGCGTACCTTCCGTCCGTCGGTCCGTACGAAGACAGAATCATTATCCCAAAACTCAACGTCAACGTGCCGATCGTACGACCGAGTATGGGCGCTCTCATGAAAGAAGATTGGATCCAGTTTGAGAATGATATTCAGAGCGCTCTGCGTGATGGCGTCGTCCATTACCCAGGTTCTGCACGCCCTGGTCAGGCTGGTAATTTCTTCGTCACAGGCCACAGCTCGTACTACCCATGGGATGACGGACGATACAAAAATATCTTCGCACGTTTGCACGAGTTAGATCTCGGTGATACGTACTCCGTCTACTACGGTGGCGACCGTCACACGTACCGCATCACAAAGAAATACGAAGTGAAGCCAAATGACGTCTCCGTTCTTGATCAGCCGACAACGCAACGTCTAGCAACCCTGATGACCTGCACACCTGTTGGCACAACGCTGAGGCGCTTAATCGTTCTTGCTGAAGAGATCGACCCTTCAACAGGTGACGTACTCGCTGTTGGAGAAAAAACCACAGAAGCTGAGGCGAATCCATTTATGAGGCTGGACGCACTGCCTATCTAAACGTTCTTCGGAAGCATCTGAATTGTTGGTTGAGAGACGAGTGATTTTGCCCTGTGAAAAAACGGGAAGTGCAGAAACCTTCGAACGCCCATAGCCTGAATAGAGCGACCAGATGTCTGCTCGAGCATGAGCCCAAACACGATGAAGATGCCGCCGAGAATATGATACGAGTGAATATGTTCTCCAAGAATGAGGTAGGCGAAAAGAACGCCAGTCAGAGGGTTTGCGATCTGAATAAGTGAGAGCGTCGTTGCCGGCAAACGATCTAATGCTTCGTAGAAGAACACCAAGTTCAAGTAACGAGAGAAGAACGTGAAAGCGAGAAGAAGGAGAACCTTATGCATAGGGAATGCTGCCACTTCCGCAGACACAGAGTGACTGACAACAAAGCTTAGGATGCCAACAGCCACAATGCCTGCGATATTGCGGATGACGATAGCAAGCTCAGGCATGACGTGAGACAGATACTTCTTAAAGAGCACGGCACCACTTCCTGATGCGACGCATCCGCCAAGAATCAGAAGATCTCCGAAGTGGACATCAAAGCTGACACTCGTACCAGAAACATTGACGATCACGATACCGAGAATAACCGTCAGCATTCCTGTGAGCTGCATACGGCTCATGTGCTCAGAAAGCAGGAAGTGACTAAGTACTAAAACAGATACGACCTCAGCCGACGAAAGCATCGTCGCATTGACAGCTGTCGTGTACGAGAGACCGGTAAACCACAGCATCGGCGCTACTGCTGAGTTAATGAGACCGACAATGATCGCCATGCGAATGGATTTCTTATCCATCTTTGTAAATTTCTTCAAAAGCGGCACTGCACCAAATGTCATAATGATAAATGCAGCAGTGAGCGTTTCACTCAACAGCAGTAGTGTCATCGGTGACAAAAATGGTGTCAGACCTTTTGCGAGCGAGTTATACGTTCCTGACCAAACAAGCGTTCCAAATGCGAGAACGAGCCCAAGCCGCTTCTGACTGTCGTAGTGAGAGAAGTCCATGGATGTGTGTATTCCTTATTATTATAACACTTTTATTATATTTTGTAAAACCATCAACAAACATACTGATAGAGCTATACTGCGGTTCATGCCGGGGTGGCGGAATGGTAGACGCGAGGGACTTAAAATCCCTTATCCGTAACAGGATGTGTGGGTTCAATTCCCACCTCCGGCACCAAAAATATCGGAGCCAACGATATCAGCAATTCTTGTCTTTGTATCTTTGCAGACTTCAGCAATGTACAACTGCCTCTCTTCAGACCAACGCAAATGAAGTAGCGACCGAGCAAGACCGTAACCAGCAACAACGTTTTCATAGTTTGCTGCACTCGAAATATTTGTAACGTGATGATGATGCGGCATCGCAATCTCCCGAACATCGCTCTCAGGATGAGAAGCATATTTCTGAATTTGTGCTGCAAATGCTGCATGCCAATCCAAGCCTCCAGTGAGCCTAAAACTCTTACTCGTCTTTGCTCCTTGAATTTGGACGACGTTCCAGATTTCCCCTCTTTCCATTTCGGCAATACTGCTGATCGCTCCTTCGACGCCTTTGTATGTAAGAACAAGCGTTCCATCACCCTCAAAAGTTGTAGAAAGTCCAAAGCGCTGTATTCCATACAGGGCACCCATTGAGATTTTTGATGACTCAAGTGGAGGCATGCCTTGTGCCCTTTGGTGCTTTCGATACCCAGCCAGATCTTGGCTCGGTTTCACTGCCGCGAAAAGCTCCTTCATTTTCATAGCGACGCAGAGTAAAGATCGCCGAAAAAGACGTCAAATATTCTGCGTACACTATCGGCTTAAGGCCTCTTCTAAGCCGTTTCTGTGAGCTCGCCGACAAGGTTCTTTTCCATGAGATCTCTGATTCTTTTTACATTATCCGTCTGAGCCAGAGCCCACATGAGTTTTACGACTGCACACTCATAGGTCATATCCATACCTGAAATGACTCCGAGCTCTTCCAGTGTGAGCTGCTTTCTATACAGCTGCAGATCGATGGAACCACGCAAAAGCTGAGACGTGATAACAACGGGAATATTGAGTTTTGTTGCTTTGCGAATCCACGGGAACAAATGCTCCGGAAGCATACCAAGTCCGTATGCACGGAGCACAATACCGTGCGGTTTTGCTGCGAGCATCGCATCAAAATACGATTCCGGCATTCCAGGATGAAGCGTGATGGATACGATGTTCGCATCGAAGTCTGGCTTTGCAACAATCGTTCGTTTTCTACGAACTGTTCTCCACGGATGGAGCTGAACTGATGTGTTGAATTCTGCGAGCGGTGGAAAGCGAGGACTATCGAATGTTTCCAAAATTGATTGATCCGCCTTCTTCGCTCTCGAACCCCTAAGCACCCTAGGGCCAAGTGCAATACACACTTCTGCAATATCGAGTTCTGCTGCGCGGATAGCGTAAATAAGGTTCATTCGCGCATCACTACCAAGATCATCAATTGGCATCAGTGAGCCTGTAAGGACCACTGGCTTTCCAAGATTTTGTAACGAAAAACTGAGTGCTGCAGCGGTGTATGCCATGGTGTTAGTACCGTGGATGACGACGATTCCTTCCACATGGTCATAGACTTTTTCAATTGTCTTTGCGATCTCGATCCAGTGTGCAGGCGTCACTTCAGACGAGCCAAGGTTGGCGATCGAATGAAAATCGAGAATCACATCGCGCTGCGCATCCGGAATAAACCGATGAATTTCGACAAGCGATTCGATGGGCTCAATGCGACCGGTCTTTCTATTACGGATCATTCCGATGGAACCTCCGACGTAGAGGACTGCGATTCTTGGACGCGGCATGAAAGGATCATATCAAAAATCCGGCCGTCCAACGATCCTCGTATCTTCTAGTCGCATGCCAAATTTTCCAGGAAAATAAAGGCCGGGTTCGATGGTCACAACTTCATTTTTTAGTAATGTAGTAGGAGGCGCCTTCATGGAAAGAGTCGTACCTTCATGAATGTCCATCCCGACACCGTGGCCCAAGCTGTGACTAAACTCTTTCTCGTATCCGTGAATCTTTAAAACTCTTCTAGCCTCCTCATCAAGGACTGTATTGAAGACTCCTGGCTTCAGTAACTTCTCTGCCGATTTTTTGGCTTCCTTAAGGGCTGCATATGCTTTTTTCTGTTTCGGTGTAGGTGGCACTGTAAAGAACACACGACTGTAGTCACTACAGTAGCCTTCATACATCGCACCCATATCTACTTGGACTATGTCACCTTTTTTCAGCTTTCTATCTGTTGGTCTGTGATGCGGCTTTGAAGTGTTTTCACCAAAACCAACGATAGTCTCAAATGCCATACCTTCTGCTCCTTGCTTCATGCAATAGACGTAGAGCTCTAAGGCTAGGTCTCGCTCGGTCATGCCGTACCGTAAGAGTGACCTCACTTTTGCAAGAGCCTTCTTTGTTATAGCGCTAGCTTCTGTAAGAGTATTGATTTCATTTTCATCTTTAATTCTTCTTAGCCCTTCTATAAGACCTTTAGTCTGAACAAATTTTTTATTCTTAAACTGTGTCTTCCAACGCTCTAAGCGAGCAACTGTGACGTAATCTGACTCATATCCAATCGTTTTATATCGAGACACATACGACTTGATATCTGAAGGATAAGCAACTGAGATTCCTGATTCAGCCCTTTTCGAAGCCATTTCTGAGTATCGTGAATCAACAAATAACACTGCCTCTTTAGCAGTCACCAGCAAAAGGGCTGTAGAGGCCTGAATACCTGTTATGTAACGAATATTGGTAAGATTCGAGATGAAGACCGCAGAGACAGGGAGCTCATGGAGCCTTTGATGCAGCCTAGAAACACGATTGGAAGCCATAGAGATATCTGGCGGAGAAACGCTCTTTATGCTATCATAGAATGATTATTCCACGTCACAGCATATGCCAACACCTAAAATGCAAAGCATTGTAAAAGCAGTAACATTCGCTGCATCCTTCGCCTGGATGCCGAAAGCAATGGCCCAAGTCTATTCAGGCTGCGGCATTCTGTGTGGTATTAGCGGCGCAAGTGGCATCACAGGTCTTGCACAAAGCACTAGCATCAGCGAGCTCATCTTGAAGATCATCGCCTTCATTTTAGACATCGCGCTCATTCTTGCAGTGCTCGCCATCATCATTGCTGGTTTGTATCTCATCACGAGTCAGGGTGATGAAGGCCAGAAAGATAAGGCGAAGCGCATCATCTTCTACGCAATCATTGGTATCCTGCTCATTTTGTTCTCCCGTGCGATAGTGATGGTCGTAAACAGCATCTTCTTCACGTAATGAATACTACTATGTCCACTAAACGGCTTTCTCTCGCAATGCTCCTCGTTATTGCAGGTTTGTCTGCAGCAGTCGGGCTTCGCGGTTCTAATGCTGCTGAATCAAACAGCATTCGGATTGAAGCAGGTGAAACATTGGAGATTGGAACTGATACAGCTTCTCCAAAGTCACAATTCAGTTGGATTCTTACGAAAGATCGCAAGTTTCAGAGCGCACAACGCACGCGCTTCTTTCAGACACGCCTTGCAGAACCTGGTACCTACGTACTAGACGTGAGCGTTCAAGACCCTATTACAAGTGAGAACGGATATAGAGCATTCACGATTGTGGTGACAGAACCAACCGGAAATTTACCAGTCGCTACTGGTGACAGAACAAGGCCTCTGAATGCAATCCTGAAGACTGATCCTCCAATCGTTGGAGGGACGGCATACATACAGCCTGAGGGAGGAATGCTAAAAATTGATGCATCTGGTTCTGATGGCAATATCTCAACCTATCATATTGATCTTGATACCTCGGTTGATTCGGATACAGATGGAGATCCAGCAAACGATGTCGACAACCTTGATACTCTTTCAGAAAAGTCCGGGGGACATTTGTATGTCTTCATGTTGCCGACAGCAACGGAACGCCGAGTGAAACTGACGGTCACGGATATCAATTCCGTTGAGCCTAAGACAAGTGAGCTACCGGTCCGATTTGCCATTGCTCCAGTTGCATCCTCGGCTGCATCCATTTCCCAGAATCCAAATAGCCCTGTCCTCATGCAGAGAGAAGGTGCCGTTGTACGTTTCTCGGCAAAACTTGATGAGTCTATCAGCGCAGGAAAAGAGCTGATTTATGAATGGGACTTTGGCGATAGGACGAAAAGTCTTTTGTATGCCCCAACGCATACGTATGCAGCTCCGGGAACATACAACGTAGGACTCAAAATTCGCGATATCTCGAACGCTGAAGTTTTGTATGAAGGATTCGATTCCGTCCTGATCGATAACGTCCCCATTCAGGGAAGTTCTTCAAGCACAGGATCCGAATCATCCTCATCTTCATCTGGTACGACAGGTGGAGAATCCAGTGTTTCCTTG
>JAKFXO010000061.1 GCA_021731345.1 Candidatus Peribacterales bacterium
GCACCATGCGTCTGACGCACGAGCGTGACGGATTCGGCCGCTTCGATGAACTCGGCGTCACGCCGATCGAACAGAAAAACCTCGCGAGCGAATTTGATCTTCTCTTTGTCGACGTCGTTGGCGATCCGCTCAAAGGTGTCTCAAGCATGTGGCAGCGCATGGAAGACGTCGATTCGTTCCGAAAATACGACAACGCTACGCTTCAGGCATCTGACGATACCGATCCCGCTAAGCGAGCAGATCTTTCGAGCTATACACGCGATCTTACAGTCATCCACTTGCTCAGAGTTGCTGCGGGTGAAACAGATCTCGTACTCAAGGATGAGCTTCGGGATAAAATTGCGATTATCTACCGCAAGCATCTTGCCCAGTACAAAAAGGATATCGCCAAAGCCGTGGATGACCGCGTGAAATTGATTCGCGAACGAATCGCTGAAAAGCGTAAAACTAATCCTACGTATACCGAAACAGCGCAGAGTATCACCGATGAAATTTTGGCTCAAGTGACACCGATTATGAATCTTTCAAAGCCACCGCTTGTGGAAATGAAAGAAATTCTGACGAAGATTTTTGGTATGTCATTCGGAGCAGATGACAATATTCCCGATTTCAGTTTCTCTGCCGAAGCTGATGACCTGAGCTCTCCACAAGATCCGCCGGATGATGATCCGAGTGATCAAGATCCCCCGAAAGATCCTGATGATGAACCGAGCGATCAAGAACCACCAGATGATCCGAACAAACCCCCAACGGATCCAAATAAGCCGCCTGACCCCAACATCGACCGTCAGCGTCTCATTGACGAAGCTGAAAGAATTGCTCGATTGGTAGAAGCCAAGGTGAACGCACTACCGGGAGAAAAGTTCAAGTTCACAGCGAGCCAGCAGTTCCCTGGAATGATTGATTATGTGCGCGAGGACCTAGGCGCAAGTTTCGACACCGCAAGCAGTCTGGCCACTGCGCTCGACGCAGCCAATCCGACTGATATCAGGGCCAAGTATGATCAGTGGCTGATGGACGTATCCAATATGGATCGCGATACCGACGCTAAAAAAGATCCGCTCGTCCTGCCGGCACCGATTCCGCCGGCTCCTCCGATGCCGCCAATCTAAACTAGACATAGTAAAAAGAACCCGGGAGCCCTTTCCGTGGCCCGGGTTGTTTTGTGTCATGAGAATCATGACGATCCGTCATCATGAAGTTTTGCAGAGTCATCAGTCGTTGACGATCTGCAGAGGATCTTCGGGGGACGTGACGGGATCCCTCGAAATTCCTCCTCGGTCGATTTGACCGAATTCTTCGCGCATCTGGAACCGGATCTGCGCAATCCATTCGTCCGTCTTAGCTCGTGTGTCAGTGAGGTCATTGACGCCCAATGTCACACCTGCGGACTTGCCCGCGGGGGCAAGTGGTTCGGTCGTCGTCGTGCCGTTGGTCGTCACCTCTTGGGTGCCGTCAACTTTCACGAACAGTCGATCGAACCTAGTTCCATCAGCGGACGTGCGGAGGAGAATCGTCTTCAGTTTCGTGACCTTGCGGTTACGACCTGCGGGACGATTGAGCTGCTGTTCGGCGAGCTCCGTAATCCTTTGCACTTGTCCAGGACTAAGCCAGTCTGCAGAGATCTCGACCATGTAGGGTGGCTGGCTGAGGTCGACCCTCAGCTTCGCCTTGCCCTGCTCGACCAAGGTCTGCACATCGAGGAACAGTTCCCCGAGTTCCCCTGCCGGAAGATTGGCAGAGACGCCCGGAGCGACTGCGGGTAAGGCAGGCGCTTGGGTTGCAGGCACTTGCGTGTTCTGCGGTTGCTGCGTCTGCTGAGGCTGGTTGTTCGTTACCTGGTTCTGCGGCGGCGTAGTTGCCGGCGCGGACATGAAGTAGCGAATTCCGTAGCTTCCTGCGAGCAGCGTGAGTGCAACGCCTCCGACCAGCTTCAGCCACCCCTGCTTCGAGCGGGGGAGGTAGTGCAACGGATTGCGCGACCCCGTACGGGTCGAATCCGAGGACTGAGCTTGATCTTGGTTGCCTGCGGCATTCTGAGTCATGGGACACCTTTTCCTTGTTTCTTGGACACGGGACAGAACTGAACGAATGAACCGGCGACAGCCGATTCACGATAGGCGGTGGCGGAAAGAGCCAATATGTATTATAGAACAATGCTTTGACAATGTCCAGTTTTTAGGGTACGATTCAAATGCCAAAAATTTGGCTTCAATCAGCCAGATCTTTGCGTTCATTGTCATCAGCACGCAACCAACCACTCTTTCCTGAAAGGAGGGCGCCATGTCGGCACCCAAATCGCACCTGTGCATGATCTCATGGCCTCGATTCGTCATTCTGTGGCCATTGATTCTGGAGGGGATTCTGCTGCCGATGCTTCACAGCAACCGGCCGGAGACATTCACTTTGGAATTGATTTCACAGATCTGGATCGGGACCGCAATGGTGATCGGACTCGGACTTTCGTTCGATCTTGATCTCGTCGAAGCGGCAGTCGTCCTGCTCTTCGGATTCGCGGTTCACTACACACTGGAACTCAGAGGCGTCTCTCTGCCGGCGGAAATTCTCCGCCTCACCAGAGAGTACAAGCTCTCCAGCTCGACGGACCTCATTAAGCTCGTCGGAGACATCACCGGTCTCGTGTACGTTTTCTTCATGATTCCGGTGTGCTTCATGAATCATCACTGGACGGTGACGGAGGGCTACATGCGCCGTCGCCGTTTCTTCCTCCTTGGTAAAGAGGAAGTCGTCATCGGACAAGGTCGTCCGGTGATGTACACCATCGACAACGTCATTATTTGGATACTGACGCTCGGGGGCGGGAAACTTCTCGCCTTCGACCCTGACAAGGGTATCCGTACCATCGGTATCGTTTTCTTCGTCAAAGCACGAGATGAAGAGATCGACGCCAAGTACGAAAAAACACTGGTGTCCGGAGGAGGTCACCACTAGCGCGTGCTGATGAATACCGGGTGCAGGGTTAATCCCTGCACTCGGTTCGTCATACCTATTTCAATGGGAATTCGATACTCGAACCGACGTTCCAGTTCGTACCGTCGTAGACCTGAACGGCCGTGCGGACAAATCCGTCCGTAATGCATTCGTCGGGAATCATGAACACCCACTTTCCATTTTCAATCTGTGGTGTGATTTCGCGCTGGGAGAACGATGTGCTCCTGATGAAGATTTTTGCAGAGCGCCCTACTTGCCTGTCGGCAGGTACGGTATACGTGAGCTTGGTTCCATCGGTGGACACTGAAAAACCAGTAACGCCGAGATCCTGCTCGATGCCGGTAGCAGGAGCAACGGTAGGCGTAAGCGCAGGCGCCTGAGTTCCGGCCTGAGGATTCTGATTGGTTGGTGGAAGCTGGTTCGATGGCTGTGGACCAGGGTTTGCAGGCGCATTCGCCGGCGGTGGATTAGAAGTTTGATTCGGCGTAGAACTACCACTAGGGACCAGATTGTATACCGTAATCGCAGCACCAAGCACACCGATGCTGATAAGACCTGCGCGGGTCTGCAAAATATCTTGCCGAATATTGAACGGTGCGCGGTCGGTACGCTCATGGTGAAATACGAAATCACGCGGTCTGTTTCTCTGCGCATCGAGATGGTGATGGTAGAGCTGGTGAGTGACGCGAGTCAGAAGTCTCATCTTTGCATTGAGTGCACGAACGGGTGCTAAGTCTGTCACAACCCCACCCAGTGCGGTGACTTCAGCATCGATTTCTCCTGCAAGTTGATGAATGGGCTGTCTCGAATGGAATTCAGGCCTATCCCACAGTTCTTCGCCTTCGATTTGCGTTGCAACGGTCTGCACATCTGTACGGATGGCAGCAAGTTCAGCGACATCAGCTGCGGAAGAAATTCGACCAGGAGCGCTTTGTGCCGGATTCGCCTGTTCATTCAAATAATTGATAATGCGTCCCCCATCGAGAATAAGATCATCGATAGCCGAATGTCCGCCACGGAAATCTCCAGTCGCAGCATTGATCGTATTGCCAAGTTTGCGCGAGAAAGCATGAAGAGCAGTACTGATACGAGTGCCATCTCCGGCAGCACGATTCCAGTGTGTATTGCGCATCGCAGCTGCAAGTGCGCTAACTAATCCTGCTCGGCAGCGTCGATACTCCCCCGCTCCTGTGGCACTCCACCATGCTGCATTCTCGTTACCGCTCCTGTGAATTTGAGAGAGTCGGTCTAGCTCATCAAGCGCAGCAGTCATATCACCAATATCACGAACTACGTCGGGGTTCGGTACGCTACCTGCTGGTGGCATGCTGACACGTGTCAAAAGCCGCTCAAGTCTGTGTTGAGCATTTTCGAGATCATGAATTTGGCGAGCGCTGTTCGTTCTGTGCGTTATCCAAAGCGCGTTCTGATGTCGTACCTGACGTGTATCGAGCTGGTCGATCGTTGGTCCGACATGAGGTGCCGTATGCGGAGCATTCGGCTGCGGAGCGGTAGGGCCTGGGGTGGGAGTTCCTCCTGTAGACATTTCTATTTATTATAGCGGAAAACACTGTTTTTTTCAATATAAGCCTAGGCCGGAAACAACGTGTTTCCGGCCTATGTTGGCCAATTCTTTCAGGTTGGCTACGGCTTTTTGTACTCCACGGCGGCACTGCGCCAATACCCTCCGTTCTGGAGAGACTGATTCGGATCCATAAAGACCCAGACCTTTGTCACCTGCGAAGACACAGGATACGGCTTGTCAGTCGTGACGATAATTCCACCTGGTTTGGTGGACTCAAGCGTCACGACAACACGCCATCCTTGAGGGAGTTCCTTGTCGGTCCTCCTGATCTCGTTGTCGGCGACATCCCACTGGAGGAAGTCGAGTGGCTTTGCAGCTTCTAGCGGGACCTCCCTCCTGATCGGTCCTGCACCTGTAGGCCAGACACCAGTGACCAGTCTGGTCGCAAGGCTCTGTACCGGATAGACACATACGTCACCGATGCCTTTCGCGAACGGAAGGTGGGTGATGTACGTGACCGTAAGGATGCTGGCCAAAAAGGCAAAGAAGTACGCGACACCAAAATGGTGACCATCCGGTGTCGTGTGTCTTGCCCAGTTGATCAAGTACACACTAACACCAGCGAACACAAATCCCATCAGGATGAGGATCCCATTGATCATGTTTTCAGGACTGCTCATTTCGAAAATCTCCCTGTACTTGGTATGTGAAGCAGAGACCGCACGGCCTCTTTCCGTAGCCGATCTTTTCAAAGAACTGGCTTAATATAATAATAACATATTTATTATTATTTGTTAAGTATTTTTACACGATTTTTTAGCTGATCTAAAATGCCATTGGAAGCCATAAGGAAGCCAAAAATCATAGATACACCCATGCCCATTACCACTGCGAGAGCGAGTGAAAGCCATGAAGTACTTTCTGGTTTACTCTGAAGTAAAATTGGCACTTGGTCATTCGTATCAGAATCTGATTGAGCCCTGTACGAAGCCGCATACGCCTTTACCTTGGCAGTGGACTTCTTTGCGGCAACAGACTTCGCAATTGCGGACCTTGTCTTTACCACAGGCTTCACACAGACATTTGGACTGCCTGGAGTAGGCTGAATAGTGACACAAGCACCATCAGGGTCTTCATGAAATGACATGCCATTCTTCATTTCAGGATACTCAAGCGTGCTCATAACAGTTCCCTGCTCCGATACCAAACGAATGCTGTCGCCCGCATTTCGAATGCTGAGACCAATGGTTGATGTGTAAAGAACTAAGCGTGATCCTGATGCTATCTTCAGCCCTTCTGGAAGAGCCTTTTCCGACCTTGATGTGACAATACTCCAGCCAGAAATATCTACGGCGTACTGAGCCCTATTCTCAATCTCAAGCCATTCTTTATTCTTCCAGTCAGGAGAGGAACCATCTTTTTGAACTGGAAATGGTGAAGGATAGACCTCCGACAGAACCAAATCCCCTACTGTTTCTTCACGCTTAAATATAACTACAGATGTATCTTTTTGATCTTTTATTAGGGCTGAATCTTGTATCCAAATTTTACTCACTAAGAGCTGATCCCGAAGCATGATGCGGTCATCAACGATGACGTCAGCAAGAAGTGTGCCTGTCTCATCCCATATATCTGTACCAAATTGTAGTTCAATGTATTTGTTTTCAATAAGGGCTCTTAGGTATTCATCATAATTTTCTTGTGAATTTCTTACAGGGTTTAATGCGATAGTAGGAACTCTTATAGTCACAGTTTCTGCGCCTATGGCGGCTCTGGCATCACCGTCTAGTTCGAGCATGAATGTCGTTGGTCCTGTAACCCTGAGAACTCGACCTCGTACGGTGAGTGAACGGATGTCATCGGGGAAGTATGTCCTGTCATCATCAGCTGCTTTCCAGGGGATTGTGGAAAGCACGACTCCGTTTGGAGCTATGAGCTGAATTTTCGATGACGTATTCGGCAACGTAAATTTCAATTCAGAATCGTACAGGCGCAGGGTGTCACTTGGTCCGATAAAATTCTTCAGAAGATATGACCGAATCGAAGTCTCACCAACCGCAAGTTTCCACCCCCGAAGATCGACTGCTTTCTGCTCAAGGTTTTTGATGTCAACCCACTCCTTACCTGTATCGGTACCAGTAGGGTTTGGAAGTGCCTCTCTGAGTATAAGCCTAGAACCGTCGTACCACACTGTCTGAGCTACGGATGATGATGCGGATGCAGGATCAGGCAGCACCTGAACGATCTGCTCTTGTTGTAACGTAGTATCACACTGATTTTTGGCTTCCAGTCTGACGCTATAGGTTCCTTCACCAACGAACGAGTGAACTGGAGGATTGCAACTTGTACTGGAAAATCCATCCCCAAATGACCAGCTGCAGGCGACTCCGGAGAGTGACCCGACAGTCGCGACTGCCTGAAAGTTTACCGTCGCTTTTCCGACTGCTACGAGGGGGCCAGATTGCACTGCGATGGCGATCTCAAGAGGGTCGGTGCAACCGGCCGTATCAGGTGGACTTGGGGTAGGTGTTTCCGGTTCTTCGTCTGGCTCAGATTCTGCGTCACTTTCTGAGGAAAGCCCGGGCGTGCCGAAGATTATAACTCCAGTATCGAAACCGATCGAGAGTGTGCTCGTCGTCCAGTTATCCTTAAGGTTCCCAGATACATGCGAATCGATGCGTTGCATGCTGGCTTTGCCTTCAGAGCCTGAAGGGTTACTACCCGCAAAGGGTGAGCCCACTCCGTCATCCACTTCGTCGATGATCGCATTGCCAGCATCTCGGAGACGAAGCAGAAGCTTCGTATTCGGCAAACTCAGTGTCGACGAGGCTACGAAAGGCTCAGAAAGCAGACGTGAGGCTGCAGTAGCCTTGGATGCGATGACGAGGTACTCCCCTGCCGCTATCAGGCTTCCGGTTGCAAACCGCAGGGACACTATTTCCTTGGCACTAGAGTTCACCGATGTGATAGACCAGCCGGAAAGATCGATATCGAATGTTTCTGGGTTATGGATTTCAAGCCATTCATCCGCAGTCGAGAGGTCAGAGCCCATCCACATTACCTCGCTGATAACTGGCGATGCGAAGGCATGAAATGGCACGAAGAGAGCGATGAGAGAAAATAGGATGGTGGTACGCATGCCACCATGAAAGACGAATCCGTCTCACCAGCCGATTGCATTGGGACACAGACCTGGCGGCTATGCGAGGTTTTGCGTAGATCCCTGACATAAACGCTGTGCCGAAAGAAAAGCGAACGCCCAAATATTTTTCACCCTGAAAGTCATATGAATGCAATAGCTGTTTTTGGCTCGATAGCATGAAGACTTCTTATTGAAGCCAAAATATTGACCTCGCATCCGAACGTAAGAGACAGTAGAATGATCTCAAGACCACTCGTTTGCCACGCAAGCTACCCATCAATGCTTCCCCTCTCCCGTCACAACCGACAGCAATCATGTGTTTTCCCTCTTGAGGGAATTGCCCTTTTGCCTGAGACGAAGATATTGATCTAGCACTGCACAAACGGTGGCGACTTTCATCCGTTGCCTCCCACTGTTATGGACTACTCCATCGTTTTCTTAGCTCTCGTCGGCGGACTCCTTCTTGGTCTGCTCGTCGGTTGGTTCTGGTTTAGTAAAGGAAAGAAGATTTCAGGCGCTCTTCAGGCGCAGATTGATCAAAAGGAGCGCGAGCTCAGCGCGATCAATGTCAAAGTTGTCGAAGCACGCAGTGCGATCAAAACTCAGGAAGCCGAAGCAAAAGCTCAGGCTAAAGAGATTTTGTCGCAAGCACGCATCGAAGCTCAGGAAATGACAAACAAGATCGAGCGTGAAACCGCTCGCATCGAAGAGAAGGAAAAGAACCTCGATAAAAAAGTGACCGAAGTAGACACACAGAGAAAGCGTCTCGAGAAACAAGAAGAAGATAATAAGGTGATGCAGGAAGAACTCCGAGAATCCACACTCAAGCACCGCGAAGCTCTCGAGAAAGTCTCCAAGCTTTCCACAGACGAAGCAAAGAAGCAGCTCTCGACCGAACTTGAGAAAGAGTTCTCGGGTTACTTCGCAGGACAAGTAAAGGAGATGAAGAAGCACGCTGAGGAAGACGTCGAGTCTGTCTCAAAGAATCTTCTCGCTGAAGCGATCCACCGCTACGCATCCGAAGTCGCAACCGAGTCCACGACAACTGTCGTGCAACTCCCAAGTGACGACGTAAAAGGACGCATCATCGGAAAGGAAGGCCGCAACATCGTCGCCTTCGAAACTGCAACGGGTATCGATGTCATCATTGATGACACGCCAGGTGCCGTTATTATTTCGGGTTACGATCTCGTTCGCCGTTACGTTGCTAAGCTTGCTCTTGAGAAACTCGTCGAAGACGGACGCATTCAGCCAGCTCGCATCGAAGAAGTCGTCAACAAAGTAAAGGAGGATGTTGCG
>JAKFXO010000132.1 GCA_021731345.1 Candidatus Peribacterales bacterium
TCCATAGCCATCGCAAATCCGAGGAACATACCGATGCCGTACCATGGCACTCCGTTCGCTGCGAGCGACCACTGAACAAAGAATACAAACGTGGTCACCATGAGGAGCCTCAGCCACCTGCCTTCCTTCGTCCAGAAGAACGGAAGAAGGAGCAGGAACGGGAACAGCAGGAGTGCAGGCACAAGTGTCACGTAGTAACCGAACGAGTCGGCATTCATGACTTGGCGCCATGCGAGCCCGAGGTAGTGACCGATGCCATTACCAAAGCCCCAGTAACGATCCAATTCTTCTTGGCGCGCGGATGATTTGCACGCAGCATGGTTCGAATCCACCTTCAGCTCAGGTGGTAAATAACGAACAGGCACAGTGCTCGGCAAACCCATGGTCGCAATGTCTTCTTTCTGTACGTAGAAGATTTGAGGACCAATCGTATCGTTTGCAGTGAGAAGAGTGCCTACATTGAGATGACCGTTCACGCTATCTTTTGCTGCTGCAGAATATGCAGCCTTATCCTCAGCGACGATGTATCCAGTGAGGTTATAACCGAGGACAATTGCCATGTTATTCAGCATCCATGGTGCAACTGCGACGCCCATACCAAGAGCCATACAACCAACTGATACGAGAAGCGGCTTCGCAATCTGACGGTTTTTGTAGACGACAAATCCAATGATCAAAAGACCAATACCAAGAACGACGTATGCAAGAATTGTGGATGGGACACTAGAAGCAATAAGTGCGCGCTTGAAGACTTCCGTCATGTTGATCGCTCCAAATTTCTGGAGAAGTCCGAAACCGGCAACAATGGCTCCGAACAATCCGAGCGGTCCTGCAATACCACCAATCAGCACGCTCAGAGCCATGACAACGCCAAGGATGGCGGTAGGCTTAATGGCAAAGCTAAAGCCGAGCATGAGTCCGGCAATAACAAGGAGTCTTGGGTCACGAGGTTCTGCGGATTCATCCATGTCCTTTGCAGGAAACAAGAATGCAAACACAGCCATGACGCCAAGAGCGGTCGTGAAGAACGACGCGTTATCGATCTTCATATCCGCAAACGAGAAGTGTCCCGTCATCGGCAAGAAGTAATACATGATGGCAGCTAGCAGTCCGCGGCCGCGGCCGAACATGCGGCGTCCGAATGCATAGACCACAAGAACGGAGATCATGCCTGCAGCCCAGTTCACTTCCATAGCGAACGTAGAGCCGATCCAGCTGTCGTATCCGAAGAGGAGGAAACCGAGAGATGTGAGATATTCCCACTGGAACTGTGACATCGACGGAATGAAGTACCCATAGCTCGCAAGCAGTCTCGGGCGGTTCAGGTAACTTCCAAGATCATCCCAGCCAATAGGGAAAGGGCGAACAACGTTGAAGAAGTTGAGCGCGACATAGGAGATGAGGAGCCACGCCAAGAATAAGTGCCAGCTCTTGAGTGAAAATGTAACATCGACTTTTTTCTCGAGCATTTTGAGTGCCCACCACTTGGTTTGCGGGAAAAGCACGATCGGCATGCCAAAGAACAAGAGCCGAATGAATGTGGTATTCAGCAGCGCAAAAACTCCGAGGCTCCACAGAATGGCAACCCATGCGAGAGCACCGACACCGATGCTGAAACAGGCGAGAAGCAATGTGTTTTCGGTCTTGTATCCAATGACTTTCGTGATGAGGAAACGTCCGAGGATGAGCAGGTTCAAAAGAAGGAAGAGCACCATGACAACCTGCGTTCCCGCACGATCAAAGAAGCTCACCTGCATGCACCAGAAGCGCAAATCGTAGAGCTTGGCACCGTTCTGAGTCTGTACACCCGTATCCTTGAGACATCCGCGAGAGAGGAGAAATTCGTAGTTAGCCCTGAGTTCAGCAAGCGCCTGTGAACCAGCCCCGCCATACACCTGCTCCGTTGGCTCAAAGAAACGACGGAAAGACGGCAGTACTCTCTGGCCGTTGATATCCGTGATCATCGCCTCAGGTGGCGTGTTTAAGTTATACGTCGTGCCAAGAGAGAAAGTCGTTCCAAGAAGCCACACCGCTGCAATGCTAAAAAGTCCGATGACGAGAGCGTTCGTTTTGTACGTCTTCGTGAAACGACCCGTTTGGAACCCTGCATAGATAATGACTCCAGCAAACGCGAGAAGAGAAAGAATGATGTAGAAGAAGAACGGACTGGCCATGTTGAAGACCGCTCCAAGGAACGGGAAGATCACGGCCGCACCGCGACACAAATACACTCCATTGGTCTGACCTGTGCCACATGCAAGATCCCACGTTTGGATATCTTGAGGTGTGGAATACACGAGCTGATGGATCGGTATCCCGAGATACACGATCAAGCTGAATCCACCCCACAGAAGGGCACAGACGAACAGAGCAAAACTGAGAATCACGATGGTGCGTTGAGTCATGGCCGAAAGAGTACAGGAAAACAGCCTCGCAAACGATGCAAAATGATGGAAACAGGCTCTTAGCGGCTGCTGTATACTCTTTGCTCCATGGCATACGACGTACCGTCCATTCGCCGGCAGTTCCCTATCCTTGGAAAAAAGGTAGGAAAGAACACCCTGTGCTACCTCGACAGCGCAGCAACGAGCCAGAAGCCACAATGCGTCATCGATGCAGTGATGGATTTTTATGCAAACAAAAACGCCAACGTGAACCGTGGCGTCCATGCACTATCCGAAGAGGCGACGATTGCACACGATGCAGCTCGTGAAACGGTGCGCGCATTTCTTGGTGCCAAACATGCGTACGAAATCATCTTCACGAAGAATGCGACCGAAGCCATCAACCTTGTCGCGCGCAGTTTTGGCGACACTCTGAAGTCCGGCGACCGCATCGCGCTTTCCATTCTGGAGCACCACAGCAACATCGTTCCATGGATGCAGCTCTCTGAAGGTGAAGGCATTGGACTCGACTGGTTGCCGATGACCGATGACGGATACATCGATGTCACAGCGACAGAAATCATTCTCAAAAAAGGGAAAACAAAACTCGTCGCCGTGAGCGGACTCAGTAACGTCCTCGGAACGTTGCAGCCACTAGAAAAGATTATCGAGATGGCGCACAAACACGGTGCCGTCGTACTTGTGGACGCATCACAACTGGCCGCACATGAGACGATCGATGTACAAAAACTGGATTGTGATTTTTTGGCTTTCTCAGGCCATAAAACATATGCACCAACCGGAATCGGCGTACTGTTTGGCAAGGCGGAGCTTCTGAAAAAAATGCCACCTTTCTTAGGTGGCGGAGACATGATTCAAACGGTAACCACGCATGGTTTCACTCCGGCAGAATTACCACGAAAGTTTGAAGCCGGCACCGTTGCAGCAGCGGATGCAGCAGGTCTCCGTGCAGCACTGAACTGGATGACGGAGCTTGATATGAAAGCGATGCAGAAACATGAAGCATCGCTGCTCACGCACGCACTCACGGCACTACAAAAAATTGAAGGACTCCGCATTCTCGGTACAACCAATCCAAAAAAGCGAATCGGTTGCATTAGTTTCGTCATTCACGGAATTCATCCACATGATCTGACGGACATGATGGGTGCAGAAGGTGTATGTTTACGTGCCGGTCACCACTGCACGCAGCCGCTCCATAAACTTCTCGACATCCCCGCTTCCACTCGCCTCTCGGTTGCTGCATACAACACAGTAGAAGAGATTGATCGGTGCATTTCATCGCTACAGAAAGCCATTTTTCTACTCCAAAAATAATGGACTTGTACGCCGAAAATATTCTCGACCACTACAAAAATCCGCGAAACACAGGAGGTATTTCACGTGCTATTTCGCACCGCGAAGAAAATATTTCGTGCGGTGATGATCTCACGATTGATCTCGTGATCAGTGACGGCGTGATTGAAGATTTGAAGTGGCGTGGTGAAGGCTGCGCCATCAGTCAGGCTGCCATGTCACTTCTTTCGGAAGACCTTATCGGGATGACTGTGTCCGACGCTGAAGCGCTGAAGCCTGACGAGGTGTATTCACTCCTCGGTGTGCCTGTCGGCCCACGCAGGTTTAAGTGTGCGCTCCTGTCGCTGCATACGCTGATGAATACGCTCCGAGCCGCCCGCAAACAGCCACCACAGAGCTGGCTTGAAACCGTAAGCCTCGAGAATTGACTTTTACGGCCTCTACAACCAAAATCCGTTGGCTGTAAGCCTGTTCATTCGTCGCTTTGCGTCATCTAAGCCGTCCTAGCTCAGTGCCTAGCCACGCCTGCGTGGCGTAAGCAAAAGACCACCGATCATTTTGTCATCATCCTAAGCCGTCCTAGCTCAGTGGTAGAGCACCTCCATGGTAAGGAGGGGGTCGCCAGTTCAATCCTGGTGGACGGCTCCAGTTTTTATAAAAAAGCCGTCATCACACTCAGTACAGCGTCCACGATCACCGTGATCCACGTGAGCAGGATAGGAATATTGAGAAGGCGTTCGACGAGCAAAATACCAATCAAAATATACGGCCCCTGATCCATGTAGCGCTCAAACGAGTATTCATAGCGCAGTGGAATGAATGCCTGCACGATCTTCGAGCCATCCAGCGGAGCGATAGGAAGTAGGTTAAAGGCCATGAGTCCCAAGTTAATGAAGAGTGAATTCGCAAGAACCTGGGAGAAAAATGCCTGCAGTCTTTCTCCAAATCCGAGTGTCATCATGAGTTCTTCTGACGAACTCACATGCAGCACTTGTGGAGCGAAGACGACGAGTGCAAAGAATGCAACGAACGCGAGAATAAGGTTACTGAGCGGACCCGCAACTGCGACGAGCGCAGAACCCTTTCGCATATTTTTGAAGTAACGTGGGTTGATGGGAACTGGCTTTCCCCAGCCAAAATGGACGAGGAAAAACATGATGGTTCCAATCGGATCAAGATGCGCGATGGGATTGAGAGTCAGGCGGCCTTCACTGCGTGGTGTTGGGTCACCGAGACGATCGGCAACATATGCATGCGCCCACTCGTGCACAGTAAGCGCGATCAAGATGGCGATGATGAACGGCGGGTTGAAGAGTTCGCTCATGACGTCATGAAGGGTACGATTTCAGAGTACATTGTGCCAGTACTTTCCACTCCATCATGAAAAAATTTGCAGCCCTCGGATTCACGGTTATCCTCATAACAGGTTGCACGCAAGTTCCACTCACGAATCCGACGGAGTCAGCAGCTTCTTCATCGTACTCACTGCCAGCTAGCACAAAGCCTGGGTGCTACCCCGGTTCTTGCGACATTCCTGCGTTGACGGATGCTGAACTCAAGAAAATTCTAACGCCTGATCAGTATCACATCATGCGTGAAGCAGGCACCGAAAGGCCGTACACAAGTCCACTCAATGATGAACATCGCGCTGGGACGTTTGTCGCTGCAGACACAGGAGAACCGCTCTTTCGCTCTGAAACAAAATTCGACTCTGGTACGGGCTGGCCAAGTTTTTACACACCGATCAATAACAGTGTTCTCGTCGAAAAAACGGACACGCTTCTCGGATACGAACGCACAGAGGTACTTACACGAAACGGCTCACACCTTGGTCATGTCTTCCCTGACGGCCCAAAACCAACTGGGCTTCGGTACTGCATGAACGGCCTCGCACTGAGGTTCATTCCAGACTCGCCACAACCCTAGGCTGCCGGAAGCGCATAGTCTTGCAGGCTGAGCGGCAAAGCCGGTGGTATGCATTGTCCCATGCGAGGAAACTCACGCACGGCATCCTGTAGCCCAATGTCGAGATGAAACTCTGAACGAAGTTTCATCGCATTCGTCCGTAGCCGATCTTTGTCACGCTCCGTCATCTGATCAATACGATCGAGTGACTGCGCGAGATTTTTGTATCCGTTGATCGTAATCGAATTCTCACCGTCTTTGAAAAAATATTCAGCAGCTCCACGCTGGCCAAGAATAGGAATGCATCCGCAATACGCAGCTTCCAGCGGCAGAAGGCCGAGCCCCTCAAGATGTGATTGATCAATGATGAATTCACTACTACTAAAAAGCTCCGCAAGGCTCTGCCGGCTCGTATTCGTATGCATCTCACCGATCTCCGGTGCAATCGGATAACTCGCTGTATCCCAACCGAACATCGTGATGTGAAAACCACGACTCCGAAGCATGAGAGCTATTTCCATGGCCTGTGTCGTGCCTTTATCGGGAATAAGATTCGCTGCAAAAAGCACGGTCCGCGGACGACGCTGCACCTTACGCGGATAAAAAATAAGCGGATCGGGGCCAAGTCGCATCTTCTGAACGTTGACCGCGGGATTGATGATACGAATGTATTCCACGAGACAATCCGAAACCGTGAGAACATTCGGAATACGTGAGAACTGCAAAAACGTATCAACGTTATGACCACTCCAAAACACCACCTCCATGCACTGTAAAAACAAAAGATCGACAGCACCATAGTGCTGCACGAGTTGTAGCGCAGGACGAATGGTGTTTTGCGCAGTCGAGACAACGCATGACACGGACGACACTTTTGTCTTCAGCTTCTCAGTATCTTCAAACGCCGTCATGCCGTATCGAACTGCTTCATGAGCATGCTTACCCACGAGCGAATAGAGTCCGACCTCAAAGCCGGCCGCCATGAGTGCCTGCGCCACTTCAAAGATGAACCAAATGCCGCCGTAGCGCATGGTCGTCGACGGAATGACAAAGAGAAAATCGAGATGCCCAGGTTTCGCACGTGCCAGAAAATCTAACGTGGACTGATCCCGGATGGAACGAAGTGCATTGTTCTGCTGAAACTCCGCAAAACTTTGCTCATGTTCCTTTCTCCACCTGGCCTGAAACTGTGCCTCCCCTTTTGCGCGAATGTCTTTGTAATTATGTAGCCCGGAAAAAGACGCCTCACCTTCATGATGAACGATAAGGTTATCGACAATAACAGACCGAAAACCTGCAGTCGTAACACGATAATGAAGGTCAGTATCTTCGCCATAACCACGACCAAAGGATGGATCAAAAAGTGGTATACCTTTCTGTTTCAGAAGCGACGCGTTCACCGTCATGCAAAAACCAATCGCAGTGCAATCATCAGGAAATTCTGGAGTCATGCCAGCAACGAGCCGATCTGCCTCTATCCAATGTTGACCCTGCTGCAAGCGAACCGTGTGGTTAGCTGCATTCGTCGAAAGCGGTGTGCGAGCACAATCTTTGGATCAAGCTCAAGTGGCTTCAGCATGCGTTCAAGCCAAAACTGCGGAAGACGAATATCTGTATTGAGAATAATGCAGCGCGACGACGTGGACCTCTGAAAGAGATCGTTGCAGTTTTCACCGAAGCCAAGATTTTTCGGTTGATGCACAACGGTGATCGGCAAACCAGATTCAACGGCAAGACGATCAATCGCTGCAGCAGTGAATGCATCACTTGCATCATCGCCTATCAAAATACGGCACAGAAGAGACCGATTCGTCGTGCGAGCGAGGCACGACAAAAGATTGCGCACCTCATCAGGGCGATTGAAGACAGGAATGAGAAGATCGCAATCGCCCGGTCCAGACGGAACGGTCGTATTGGCAGGCGATAAAAAACGGCGCAAAAGACCCTGAAACATGGCCGCATGGTAGCAGTATGGGCTATGAGACTCTCAAAAAGGATGGAAAGGGGCATTGACGAAGGTGGCTCTCTTCTCTAAAGTCTGCAAGCTCTATGGCTCGTGTATGTCAAATGACCGGCAAGAAAGGTTCTACGGGTAACACTCGTAGCCACTCGCTGCGCGCTACAAGGCGTACGTACAAGGCAAACATCGTAAAGAAGCGCGTCTACGACCCAAAGACCGGAACCTACGTGCGCATGAAGGTTGCTACGTCGTACCTCCGCACACTCGCAAAGCAGCTTCAGAAGGGTCGTTAAAGACCTCTTATGAGGACCTTAGGAAGAGATACGCTCTTTCGTCGTATGCGAAAAATTGAGTAGCACGGCTGTAAACAGTGGTAGAATGTGCGAAATTCTTATTTTCTCCTCATCATTTTCATGAACGCTTTGGTCAAACCACTCACAGGCCTTCTTGGTTTGGTGCTCACGCTCGTGGGTATCGCCGGATTTTTCACCAACGGCATGCTTATGATGTTCGAGGTCGATACGACACATAACATCGTTCATCTAGCATCTGGTCTGGTTGGTCTCTTCGCCTTCAACTCTTCCCAGCTCTACTCCCGCTGGTACCTGATTCTTTTCGGCTTGGTCTACGGTGTTGTCACCGTCATGGGCTTCGCTACAGGCTCAGTATTGGATTTTTTCACGGTCAACATGGCTGATAACTACCTGCACCTTGGCATCTCTGCCATCTGTCTCATCGTCGGTTTCGGTAGCAGGAAATAACATTCGCAGTTATGAAAAGAAAGACCCGGCTTCTGCTGGGTCTTTTTGTTATGCGTTCACGAAAAGTGTGCCAATGAAACAACATGCGCTGAGTACAAACGCAGCAAAGACGCCTCGGAGCGTTATCCTAAGCCACGATGGCAACGCTTCAATGCCTCGTAGCGCGTAATACGCCGCCGGCAAAATAAGAATGACCGAGAATCGGAAGTCCTGGTTTGGTGCGAAGGGGAAAAGATACGGATACACAAATGCACCTGCGAGTAATCCGAACGTCGACATGTGAAACGGAAGAAGCTCCATGAACCTACGACGAAGATCAATCATCAAGCCAAACAGTGTGACTGGCAGTAGCAAGAGTCCGAGGATTAGGAGCGTACGAGACAGAACCATCTGACGCTCAAATTTGTACTCACCGAAGAAGGCTGAACGGAAAAAGTATTCAAGTAAATATCCGCGACGGAATGTGTCGTCCCACGGATCATTGAACGGATGCGTCACCACCTGTGCGGGGTTGAGAACCAGAAGATGCTGCAATTCACGCGGCACTGCGAGGGTAGCGTACATACCGTC
>JAKFXO010000037.1 GCA_021731345.1 Candidatus Peribacterales bacterium
CTCATTGGTAGGCAAGTTCTGTGTGTGGTCAATTTTCCTCCCCGGCAGATTGGGCCGTTCGTCTCTGAAGTTCTGACACTCGATGCTCCTGACGAAAACGGTGATGTGGTACTCCTGAAGCCCGATTTGGAGGTACCGCTTGGAGGCCGTATGTACTAGGACTCAGCTTCTTGGGTCTGTCCATTGCTAGCCGCAGTGCTATTTTGGATAATCGCTCTACTTCGGTTTCTTTCCTTCTTTTTCTTATGTCACGCGCTAAACGTCTTTTCATTCGTGCGCTTCCCGCCACGTTCATTGCGGGTGTGCTTTTCGGTTCCAGCGTTACATCGCTCGGTGCCGCTTTCCGTGCTTCTGCCATCTTCCGTGACGTGCCAAGCACGCACTACGCCGATGAGGCGATTGGTGAGATGTACCAGCTCGGTATCATTAAGGGCTTGGATAGTTCGCACTTTGGACCTGATGAGCCTCTCACTCGCGGACAGGCTGCGCTTTTGTTCCAGCGTCTGCGCAATGAGATCAAAGGAATCACTCCAACGAGCAGTTCCTCGAGCAGCCGTTCAAGCAGCAGCTCGACATCGTCGTCTTCCGTGAGCAGCAGTACTGCGAGCACATCTTCTTCGTCCTCATCGTATAACCCAGGAGGATCCATCCGCTTCAACGCAAACTCCTATAACGTCGATAAGAACGTAGCGACGGGCGAAGTCTCCATCCAGATCGTTCGTATTGGCGGCAACACAGGTGCCGGAACTGTGGACTACGCTTTCAGCGGCGCCACGGCGGTAGCAGGAAAGAACTTCACACCTGTTTCTGGAACACTCACGTTCGCAACAAAAGAGACGAGTAAAAAAGTGAACGTGAAGATTTTCAACGATACCTCAACGACAGGCACCAAGACTGTGAACCTGACACTCAGCAGGCCGACTGGAGCACTTACGATCGGAGATCCGAAGACAGTTGTTCTCAATATCAATGATCCAAGCGTTGCTTCATCGTCTTCCTCCTCACTCTCCAGCAGCGTGAGCGCCGCAACGACGGTGGCACTGAGCGCAAGCGCCTATGGCATCGCTGAAAACGCCGGTACGATCACCATCACCGTTAATCGTACAGGTGTGACAACGAGCACTGTTGGCGTGAATTACGCTACAAGTAACGGAAGTGCGACTGTCGGAGCTGACTACACGGCAGCGTCTGGAACATTCACTTTCAATTCAGGTGAAACCGTCAAAACGTTCACTGTTCCAATTGCGAACAACACATCCACAGAAGGTAATCGCTCTTTCAATATCATCCTCTCTAGTCCGACAGGAGGAACGGCTATTGGAACGACGAGTGCAACAGTCACCATCAATGATGATGAGTCTGTGCCAGTAACGGGCAGTGGAAGCATGAAATTTAGCGCTTCTTCCTACTCTGCTACGGAAGCATCTGGTCAGGCAATCATCACAGTGAACCACGCAGGAGGACTCGGGCCTGTATCTGTCAGTTATTCCACAAATGGCGGTACGGCACTCCCAGGAGTCGACTACGTTGCAACGAGCGGTACGCTTCACTTCGCCGCTGGTGAAACGAGCAAGACATTTGCTATTCCGATCTACGGTGACTCCGTCTCCGATGCCGGTGAGGTCATTTACATCAGCATCTCAAATCCGACGGGCGGAACGCCACTGGCAGACCCGACATCTGCTTCGGTGACGATCAACGAAAACTAGAATAGTCGATACAACGAAGAAGGGCGTCTACCCAGGCGCCCTTCTTGTTATCAGCGGATCATGAAGACCCATACGACGACCGCAAGCGCGATGCGATACACACCGAACGCGGCAAACGTATGAGTACGTACGTACGAGAGTAACCAGCGGATAGCAGCGAGTGCCGTGACAAAAGAGATGGCAAAACCTACCGCGAGTGCCAAGGCGTCGTGTGAGGTAAATGCATGATCGGATTTCAGAAGATCGAGTCCTGTCGCAGCAGCCATGGTGGGGATGGCGAGGAGGAATGAGAAATCTACGATAGCACTTCTGCGAATGCCGATTGTCATGCCACATACTGTCGTGGCAGCGGAACGAGAGACGCCAGGAATGAGTGCCAGAGCCTGTGCGATGCCAATCATGACTGCTTGCAGAATCGTGATGTCTTTTGCTTCAGTGACGCGAGCATGAGCGTCGTTATGCGTCTTTTCAAAGATGATGAGAATGACACCGCCGATTGCCAGCGAGAGCGCTACGACTGTGATACTGCCAAGTAGATAGGTTTTTACCGCATGGTGTAGAAGCAAGCCGATGACGCCCGTTGGAATGAAGGCTGCAGCAACCGTAAGCCAGAGCCTGCGGTTTCCTATGATCATTTTCCAGTACACGATAACTGCTGCTGCAATGGCGCCAAGTTGGATGGCTATCTCGAAACTTTTGAGAAACTCTGAATCAGGTAGGCCTAACAAGTGGCCAACCAAAATCATGTGGCCCGTTGAAGAGATCGGCAAAAATTCTGTGATGCCTTCGGTGATGCCGAGGAAAACGGCGGAGAGAAGAGTCATGATTAGTCGATGATCGTCATGGAAGACTCCATTCCTAATGTATGTATCGCTAGTAGTGAGCCCAAGATGCAAACAACGACGAGCAGAGTAATAAATGACGCACCAGCAGCGATATCTTTGGCCTGTTTGATGCCGAGATGAAAGTGGCCTCCTTTGCGCGCTTTCTCTACGTCATCGATGGCGTCGCCAAGTCTCTCAATGGCCGTATTAAGCAGTTCTACGATCAGAAAGACTGCCGATGTGAGAGCAACGACAGCCCATTCCAAAGCCCAGAATTGAAGGTAGATTCCGAGGCCGACGTATGCGACAAGGCACACGAGAAACTGTTTAATATTTCGTTCCACTCGGACTGCGTGCTGGAGTCCGCTGAGGGCAAAGCCCATGCTTCGGACGATTCGTTTCATGACGAAATACCAGGAACAGGGAATTTCCTGCAGAATGCCATGACGTCCTTTTGCAGTGCAGCAATTGCGGACTCATCGGCGCGCTTCTCGACTGCCTTGAGCATGAAGTCTGCGAGGATTTCCATGTCTTTCTCCTTCATACCGCGCGTGGTGATGGCAGGAGTACCGAGGCGGACACCAGATGGGTCCATTGGCTTACGGGTGTCGTTAGCGATCATGTTTTTGTTCAGCGTGATACCAACTTTATCGAGCACTGTTTCCACGTCGCCACCTCCAATGCCGAATGATGTGACACAGTCGATTAACATGAGGTGGTTGTCCGTGCCGTTGGTCACGAGTTTCACGTTCTTTTTCATCAGATACTCCGCAAGGTGCTTGCTGTTTGAGACGACTTGTTTGGCGTAGACCTCAAACTCAGGCTTCAGTGCTTCGCCGAATGCGACAGCCTTCGCTGCGACCATCTGCATGATCGGTCCGCCCTGGAAACCAGGAAATACGGACTTATCCATTTTCTTTCCAAGTTCTGGGTCTTTGCACATGATCATGCCACCGCGTGGACCGCGGAGCGTTTTATGCGTTGTGGTCGTCACAACGTCAAAACCGTCATGAAATGGGTTTCTGAGTGCTTTTCCGGCAATGAGTCCTGCGATGTGTGCCATGTCAGCAACCGTGATGGCACCGACTTCATCAGCAATAGCTTTCATCTTTGCGTAGTTCAGTTCGCGTGGGTACGCAGAGAAGCCTGCAAGAATGATTTTTGGCTTCTCTTTCTTGGCAACCTCCAACATTTCGTCGTAGTCGATCTCTCCAGTCTCCACATCTTTCATTTTGTAGCGCACGAATTTGAAAATTTTCGTGAGATACGTGACCGGATGTCCGTGCGTGAGGTGTCCGCCGTGTGAAAGGTCCATACCCATGACCGTGTCACCAGGCTCAAGGAGTGCAAAGTACATCGCAACGTTCGCAGGAGCTCCTGCATGTGGCTGCACGTTGGCATGTCCACAGTCGAAAAGTTTTTTTGCTCTCTCGATAGCGAGACTTTCTACAATATCCGTATATTCTTGTCCGCCGTAATAACGTCTGCCTGGGTAGCCTTCTGAATACTTGTTATTGAAGACCGATCCCATCGCCTCAAGGACGGCGGGAGAGACGTAGTTTTCGGAAGCAATCAATTCGACACCGTCGGCTTGTCGCTTCATTTCGCCGAAAAGGGCCTTATGAACTTCCGGATCAAACTTGTGGAGGTTGTCGTAAGAGGGCATGGCTCGAGCATAGCAAATTTATCGGTCTTCGACAGTACTCATGGATCAATTATGTGGACGACTCCTTTCTGCGTAGACGCTAGCGGTTAGTACTGCATCGACTGGCCGATCATGGGGTTCCATTGGTAGTTCTTGTAGTAGCTGGCAGTCAAAACACACGCCAATTGTCTGCATCGTAGGATTTCTCTTCATTTGTTCATCTATCCAGCGGTCGTAACCGCCGTTTCCACGCCCCATACGTAGTCCTTGTCGCGTGAAAGCGCGTCCTGGAACAATAGCGAGAGTGATATCTTGCTCTTTGATTGGGTCATTTTTGGACGGTTCAACAATATTTGTGACCGAATTACGACCAATATCGTTGAGTGAAAGGATTCGATGCATGACCATGTGATTACCTTCGACTTTTCCCATGCAGATCACGTTTTTTTGCTCCAGTAGTTCAGTCAGAAGCGGCTTTATGTCTGGTTCGTCCATGTACGGAAAATACGCTGCGATGGTTGCAGGAGCCGGAGGAATTCGCTTTTTTAGCTCTCGCACGATGATCTGACTTTCTACTCTTCTGTCGTTTTCCGTCATACGCGAAAGACGTTCCTTGATAGCGCGTCGGAGTTCAGCTTTTGCTTCCATGATTCATAGTATTGTCCTTTTTTACTCAATCATGAACTTAAAATCCTCCAAACACTTCGGCTGCCGCTTCTACTAAGTCCGTTGCAGGCCCTGTCGTCGCAGTGGCTGTTTTCTCTAGTGTGCACTGAATGCGAATCGGTTTCTTGAAGACGGAGAGAAGTGCTTCTTCGACGCTACGACTAGCCTTTGTATCTGCGATTTTATCTCGGTGAAAAGCTGATGCGAATGCGAGACGGAGCGTCGTTCCTTCGGCCGCAGCGACAGCTGCATCTTTTAGGCTCATGCGTACTGATGGAGGTGTAACAGCTTTGCCAATGGCATCCCAATGTTTCAGGACGTTTTGAAGATTAAACTCTTCTGCTTCGATCGCTGCAGATTTGACCGATGGCACCTCAGGCTTTGCCGCTACAGGCGTGGGCTTTGAAGCAGGGGATTCGGGGACGCGTAGAACGGGGGGCGCAACCATCGGGCGCTCAGGGCTTTTTGCGAGCGAGACCGTATCCATACAGAGCGACACGAGCGCCGACTCAAGTACTAAGCTAGGCATCGGGGATGTTCGCATATCTTTCAGGGTCATCAGTAGGACGTCGGACATTGCGATGAACGGAGCAGGGGACTCCTTCTTTTCGATCGCTTCGTGCATTTGGCTGCGCACCAATGTCAGCAGATCTCCTGCTACCGAATCTAGGGGAACGTTGGCATCTTCCATCTGCTGAATAAGCTCTGTAATCACCTGAATATTTTTTTCAGCGAGAGCCAGCGCGATATCTTCAATAAACACCGCAGAAGTTTTACCAATTCTCTCGGTGACATCGTTAAGCGAGATTTTTTCCAACGAGCGGAGCTGATCCAGCAGCGAAATACCGTCACGGAAGCTGCCGGATGCGTGCCGTGCAATGGCTCTGAGTGCCTCACGTTCGATTTTGATCTTTTCCTGATCTGCGATGTATTGCAGGCGGCGGATAATGTCCTCATCTTTCACCTTCTTAAAGAGGAAGCGCTGGCAACGTGACTGAATGGTATCTGGAACCTTGTGTAGCTCCGTCGTGGCTAGGATGAAGTATGCGTACTCTGGCGGTTCTTCCAATGTTTTCAGTAGAGCATTGAATGCTTCTTTTGTAAGCATGTGCACCTCGTCGATGATGTATACCTTCGATTTTGATACGACGGGCGAGAAGTTGATTTTCTCGATCAAATCTCGGACGTCATCAATACGGCGATTGCTTGCTGCGTCGATCTCGACCAAGTCGACAAGCGAACCATTCTCGATTTCATGAATCATGTGCTTCCGAATGGTTTCATCTTCAATGCCACGCAGCAGAATAGTTTTCGCCATGATGCGTGCCACGGATGTTTTGCCCGTTCCACGACTGCCGCACAGCAAATATGCATGGGAAATGCGGTCTTGTCCTACTGCTTGCTCGAGTGTTGTGACCACATGGTCTTGTCCCACCACGTCGGCAAAATTCTGTGGCCGGTATGTCAGATAGAGTGTCATCGGACAGTGAGTATACCACTCTCTGTGCGAGCCCAGAGACGCCATAATACTCCTTAATGTTTATGGAACCTTTTCATGCTAGGATCGCCTTATATCCCTTCCTAAACCACATGAAGAAGCTTCTAGCCCCCGTTCTTGTTTCATCCGCACTCCTTTTTGCCGCATGCGGCGTGGATACCACAGGCCTTAGTGCTGAATCATCCCGTACCATGATGGGCTCTGAAACCGCACTCGTTACTCTCACTGAATTTGGTGATATGCAGTGTCCTGCATGTAAGACAGCACACGAGATTCTCACCAAGCCTCTTATGACCAAGTACGACGGAAAGATTCGCTTTGAATTTAAGCACTTCCCGCTTCGTAATATTCACGTGTACGCACTGGAAGCTGCAGAGGCGGCTGAGTGTGCCGCGGATCAGGGAAAATTCTGGCAATTTTTTGATCTCACGTACGCTAATCAAGACAGACTCAGCGGTGTCGCTCTACGTGAGTGGGCAGCTGAACTCAATCTTGATGCTGCGCTCTTTGACCGTTGTGTGAAGTCCAACATTAAGGAGAAGACAATCCTCGCCGACTTTGCCGAAGGCAGTAAGTTGGGCGTAAATTCCACTCCTTCATATTTTGTGAACGGTGTACGCGTTCCAAATAACACACTCGAAACGCTCTCGGCTGCTATTGATGCAGCATTGAAGAACTCTTCACAGGTTCCGCTCTAAACAAAGCTAACGCTTTGAAATCTGAGCGAAGCCGTAGACCAACTTGAGCTTCGTATCGAAGAGGACGACTGTACGCAGTTTGTCCTCTTCTTTCTGTGATGGCACAGAATACTGTTGGGGTCCGTAGGCAGCTTGAAGCTGTCCGAGATCGATCGCGGTGGAATCGGGGAATTCGGTGTCTCGTGGGTCGACAATGGTTGTGAGGTAAACGTGAACAGATGCACCTGGACTCGTGCTGAAGTCAGAGGAGAAGTAGAGGGTGTTTTCGTGGTACATAGCAAAACCACTTGTTGCAGCCTTGAGGCCGATAATGGCACCGAGTGCGCTTTCGCTTTGGATCTCGCGCGCAGCGGCAGCAATGTCTTTTCCTCGTTCAATCTCACTTTCAATCAATGCCCGCATGTCAGGATCGTTCACGATTGGATCATTTCCGATAATGAAATTAGCCATCGTATCAGCGAGTTCGTCACCGTAACGAGAGGCGGTCAGAGGGTTATTATTTTGCTCAGAAATACTTGTCTGTCCTGCGCTGCAGGCTGTGAGAGCAAGGAGAAGAAACGGGATGAGGGTGGTGGTGCGCATAGGTGCGCTATTGTCGGCATAGAGATGCGCCTTGGCAAGGCTTAGTTCATGCCAATCAGTGCGTGGCCCGGGCCACCGTACATGAATCCTCCTGCGTTGACGGTGCGTGCAAGAGATCGTAACTCAGTCAGGTTCGCGAAAAGATCGCGATGCCAGTTGTGATTTTTCGGTTCCCCATTCTCATGGGCGCAGAATGTCGTCCAGTAGAGAACTTTCGGGTTCTGCTCGTGCTCCAGCCATTCTGCTGTTTGCTGCGTTGCTCCACCACTGGAGACGTTCACATGTCGATATGTCGCCTTGTGATCAGCATGCTCAGTCTTGCGAGTGTGCTCTCTGCCATCCGTGCTGTGGCTGATGACGTCGTGGCGTCCGATATCTTCACCTGTTCTCGCTCGTTCGCGCGTCGCCTCTTCGTTTTGCACACTTGCACCTTTCTTTGCGACTTCGTGATTCAAGTAGCCGTGGGTCGTGCACCAGTCATTGTTATAGACGATCCAACGGAACTGATGAATGTTGCGGTTGGCGTGCGGACTCTTGAGGAGTCTGAGCACCATTGGCTGTACTTCGGAGTGGTGCTGACCAATTTCTTCCACCAGCGCATCGATTCTCTTTCGTGCATCTGTCACGTTTGAAGATTGCTCCTTAATGTCTTTGCCTCCACTGAACTGTTTTACATAACTCTCCATCGACTTCAGACGTTTGAAATCTTTCTCTGATAGATGTGATGTTTTTGCTTGCCCGATGATGTCAGCCGCACTCTCCCAATCCTTGGTGTCCATCGCATGACGGAGTTTCAAGAGAACAGGTGCCTCATTTTCTACATCGTTACTAGCATCAAGCCTGTCTTCTGCTTGATTGACGTATTGCAGGCGTTGCGCGTAGTGCATCGACAGAAACTGCGTCTTTGATACGGGCTGAAAGCCACGAATGCCCGTGCCTTCAAAGCGCTCTTTGAATTTCTTTTCGATTTTATCAAAGCGCTCTGAGACCTTTGCCCAGTTTTTCATGAGCGCGTTGAGCGAGTTCGCACCCGAGCCGTTTACAAATGCTTCGATCTTGGCGGGGTTAGAACCAGACTTGAAGATGCGCTCAAGCCACATACCGACTTTGCCACCATTCATGATTCCCGCAGATACGGCACCCTGAAGCTTTTTCTTTGCTTCGTCATAGATGCCGTTTTGACCTTTGTCGTTTGCAAGTAGGGACGCTCGTGCAGCGGCAA
>JAKFXO010000071.1 GCA_021731345.1 Candidatus Peribacterales bacterium
GTCCTAAGAAACAGATGACCGTACTCGATCCATTTTGTGGAACAGGTGTCATTCCGATGGAAGCGATGATCATCGGTTGGAATGTTCTTGCGTCCGATAACGCACAGAAGGCAGTGACTGGTTGTGAAAAAAATATTGAGTGGCTACGCAAAATTTTCAAAGTTGCGAAGAAAGATGTATCAGCTGACGTGTGGAAGCAGGACGCTACCAAGCCCTTCCCGCTCAAGGAAAAGCCTGATGTCATCGTAACGGAAGGAACGCTGGGGCCTGCACTCGTCACTCGTCCAACCGTGAAAGATGCGGAAGGATACTGCAGGCAGGCAGAAGAGATTACGGCTGCGTTCCTAAAAAACTGTGCAGCTTCCCTACCGGGAGTTCCAGTCGTGATGACGCTACCAGTCTGGTACGCACAGAAAAAAATGGTGCACCTTGCAAAAGTCTGGAAAGTCGCTGAAGACGAAGGCTTCCGTCCATGGCTTCCTCCGCACGCTATGCCCTCGCTCGAAGGACGTTTCTCCATCATGTACCGCCGCAATGATCAGTTCGTCGGTCGTGAAATCATCCTTCTGAAGCCTAAGGCAAAATAGCTCCATGGAAAAATTGGACCGCCCAGGATCGGCAATCGCCATCCTCATCGTCGGTGGTTGTTTGTGGCATATGTTTGCGATCGCAGCATATCTTTTGCCGACAAACATGGAAGGCATGCTTGGTAACATGAGGCAGCTCTCCGCACCATACGTTCTGAATCTCAGCCAATGGCAGAAGTGGGATATTTTTTCTCCAAATCCACTGCGAAGAAATAGCGTCTACCGTATTGAACGCAACGCCGGTGACCGATGGGAAACGGCAATGACCATAGACTTTGATCATGTGCCTTGGCATGAGCGTGCAAAAGAACTGAAAGTACTTGGACGACTCCAAGATTCATGGAAGGTACTGCTGCCAGACTATCTTGCGTCTTTGTGTCCGCGAATTCCGGGTGGCCCTGGTACCGATGTGCGGCTGCTCGTTGCTACGACAATTTTGCCGAGTAATCTTGAGGCACTGAAGAACACCGCAGAAAATCCAACCATCCCCCAAGAAACATTACTCGCTTCCGTTCGTTGCCCGCGTTTCTAATGACTACGAATCGTTCACTGTCCGGGCGCATGTACGAGTTCTGGTTTCGGCCAGTATCGGCTGCTGGTTTTGGAATGATGCGCTTTGCATTTGGGCTGATCGCATTCGTGACGATGTTTCTGGAACGAGAAAACATCCAACGCTTCTACGGTCCCGAGGGAATTCTACCGCGTGAGATGACAGGCAGTGTGCTTCGCTCACTGTGGAGATTTTCACTTCTCGATTATGTCGGAACTACCGGAACATGGCTCCTGTACGCCATTCTTTTACTGTCGCTGTTCTGCGTCACCATCGGACTCGGACGCAAATGGATGCTCGCAATTGCACTGGTCATCCTCTACTCATTCCATGAATACGGCTCCATTACTCTCGACGGTGGCGACACACTTCTTCGTCTCATCGGCTTCATCTTGCTCGTGTCTCCGTGTTACCGAACATTCACGGTTGCAAATCTGCGCCGCAGACTCACGCTGATTCAGGGCACTGGGAAAGATCAACCTGCAAGCGAGCGCACGATGCCAATCTGGCCGTACCGTTTGCTTCTTTGGCAGATGATCTTGATCTACATAGCGTCATCCATCGAGAAATGGAGTGGCAGTATGTGGCGTGACGGCTCGGCTGTTGCAGCCACACTTCATCTCACGGACTTCACACGCCTGAGCCCTGCGATGGCTGATTCACTCTCATTCATGAGTCCGATCATGGGGTACTTCACGGTATTTTCTCAACTTGCATGGGGCATGCTTCTCCTGCTTGGTTTGTTGTCATTCTGCGGCGTACTGACGAGTGAAGCGGTCAACGTCTTCAAGCGAGCTCTGCTTCTGTGTGGTATTGCGCTGCACGGTGCAATTTTTATTCTCATGGATGTGGGCACGTTCTCACTCACTGTGTTCACTGCGTATCTTGGCCTTCTTCTTGATGACGACTTCCGTGCAATCCGCGAGCGTCTTCGCATGCGCAAGACCGCACCACTCGTCGTGCTGTTCGACGGTCGATGCGGCTTCTGCAAGAAAAGTGTGTTCACACTGTCCATGCTCGACTGGCTGCACAGAATAGAATTTGCAAGTTATCACGACCCTGATAACAAGAAACGTTATGCGCCAAATATCAGTCTTGCTGCGCTCAATGCAGAGATGCATCTGAGGCTGAGTGACGGCTCATACCACAAAGGCTTCTTTGCGTTTCGTTCGCTGACGTGGGACTTGCCTGCACTCTGGATACTTGCACCCCTACTCTATATTCCGGGCGTTTCCATTATTGGCTCGAAGGCATATAGCTGGATCGCTACGCACAGAGCGTAGTTACGTACGACGCACGGTAATGCCAGCCTGATCGGTGGGCATGACTTGCATGAGTTCAGTATTCACGTGTGACGGACGACTGACGGCATACCACATGGCATCTGCGATATCGACAGGCTGAAGAGCTTCAAAACCTTCATAGACTGCATCTGCAATGGCTTTGTCACCCTTGTGACGAACGATGCTGAATTCTGTTTCTACATTTCCCGGTGCAATGGTGGTAACACGCACACCGGAGCCAAGGAGATCTTGGCGAAGTGCTTCCGTAAACGCATGAACGAAATGCTTCGTACCGCAGTACACCGCTCCGCCTCCATACGCTTTCATGCCAGCGATGCTGCCGAGGTTGATCAGGTGTCCTTTTGTTTTTTTCAGGAATGGCAAACTCAGGTGAGCGATTTTGAGAAATGCCGTGATATTCACATCAATCATGGTTTCGACATCTGCAAAGTCATACTGATCAAACGGATCACGTCCGAGTGCAAGACCAGCATTATTGATGACAACATCAATGGAGACTCCGGCGAGATCAGTCGTGAAAAATTTTTCCATCGCTGCTGCATCCGTCACATCGGCAGCGAGTATTTTTACGTCAACGTTTGAGAGCTCAGCCTTCAGTTTTTGAAGCCTTTCTTCGCGACGAGCTATGAGCACTAGATTGCGTCCTTGCGCGGCAAAAAGCCGTGCAGAAGCCTCTCCAATGCCAGCACTGGCGCCTGTAATGAGGGTATAGGATTTCATGAGAAGCGGATCATACCCCATATCTGCTACTATGCAGCTATGAAGGTCCTCCTCTACTACAAATACGTCGCTGTTCCTGACGCAGAGATGGAAACACTCCGTCACCGTGCATTGTGTCAAAAATTAGAATTAAAAGGCCGTATCCTGATCAGTAGTGAAGGTATCAACGGAACATGCTCAGGAACACCTGAGAATATCGAGAAGTACAAAGAAGCTCTGAATACTCACAAAATTTTTTCAGGAATTGATTTCAAAGAATCTGATCATGAAGGGCATGCTTTCGCCAAGCTCTTCGTACGTCTGCGTCCTGAAGTCGTCACACTGCGAGCAGGAATAGAAGCAGTAAAAGCTGCACCGTACATCACGCCAGAACAATTACATGAAGAGCTTGAGCGTGGTGAGGACTTAATATTGATCGATATGCGCAATGACTACGAAGCAGAGATCGGTAGGTTCAGAAACGCCGTCACACTGCCGATGCGAAACTTCCGCGATCTGCCACAGCACATGCCTGATCTGAAGAAATATGCGGGACGCAAAGTTGTGACGTACTGCACAGGCGGTATTCGCTGCGAAAAAGCCTCCGCACTGCTGAAAGAGCACGGATTCAACGATGTTCGTCAATTGGAAGGTGGCATTGTGCGCTACTGTGAAGCATTTCCAAACGGTCACTTTGATGGAAGCCTTTTCGTCTTCGATGACCGCAGGGCTATGCGTTTCCCTGGTGCACGAACCAAGACATACGTATCGAGCTGCTCATTCTGCAAATGTGAGACGGACAGGCAAATCGATTGTCAGGATCACATCTGTCACTCACTTGTGGTGTGCTGTGAAGCATGCGAGAAAACAAACAACGGCTACTGCAAGAAACACGACAACGTCGGTGCTCCGGTGCTCTAGTCGGAAACTTGTAACGTATCGGGGATCGACAGCTCTCCAGATTCGAATGTTTTGATGCCGAATGCTAAGCCGATGGCATCTCCATTTGTATCGAAGTGGAATGTGCCCGTAAGACCGGCACGCGGTTTGAGTTCATGCATACGATCATGCGCATGTGTAGGTGCCCCGCCACTCAGCGCATCGAATGTCACGAGCGCCGTATCAAAACCAAGTGCAGCTAAATAGAGCGAGTGTTTTGGCGCCTCAAAACGCCTGCGGAAATTATCCGCAAAAGATTTTGCGGCAGGAACCGACTCATCTAAATACGGTAAAGAAAGTACCTTCATGCCCTCTACGGCATCTGGAGCAAATTCTCCGAGCGTGGCTGACTCAGCCGGATCAGCTCCGAGAATCTGCTGTTTCATGCCAAGTGCGCGAAGTTGTTTCGCCATCTCAGCAACCGTCGTATCCGTCTGTCCGTTTGCGATGAACACATCAAAATCAATCTTCTGTAGCGCCTGAAATAACGCACGGAAATTCTTCGTATCCGCAGGAGTCACTTCGTCGAATACAATCTCCACTCCTTCAGGCAGATGGGTCGTCAGAGACTCTCTGATGGTCTGAGGAAAAGCAGTATTTTCCGTGATGATAGCGATTTTCTGCAGCCCCGTATTTTTGATGTATCTGCCAATCGCCTTTCCTTTCAGACTATCGCTTGGCGTCATTCTGAAAATATATTGGCCTGCAGTCGTGATGCTGGCATCGGAACTCAGTGGTGACACAAGGATCATTTTGGCTGCCTCTGCAAGTGGAGCCGCCGCCAGAGTTTCCGGATTACACACGCCTCCAATGACCGCCACGACATGATCAATAGTGATGAGCTTCTGCATGGCAGTGGTTGCAACGGAGCCCGAGCAACCGCCATCCTCTGCGATAAACTCAATTTTCTTACCATCTATACCTCCTGCAAGATTCACCTGATCAGCTGCCATACGAATACCGTTGTAGATATCGATACCATAAGCGGCTGCATTTCCGGACAGCGGTCCGAGATAGCCGATACGAATGGTTTCAGCTGGTGCATCCGAGCACGCAGAAAGAAGCAAAACGAGAGCGGTTACGAGAAGCGGTCTCTTCATGGATACACGGGAAAATGCAGACAACGAAATACTAGTGTCTCCGTCGGCATGTCACAACTCGCAGAAACATCTTTTCGTACAATTGCGATGAAAAGACTTTTCATAGAGGGCAGATTGCGTACGATAAGCCTATGTCCACACAGTATGTTTCATCGCCTATTGGCACTCTCAAGATCACATCTGATAGTGAGGTTATTACTGGGATCGAATCCGTTTCTAAAAAAGGTACGTCGCATCCGGATGCTCTGACGCACGATTGTGCTGATCAATTGGAAGCTTATTTTAAAGGAGCAAACACACACTTCTCGGTACCGATGGAGGCTGCTGGCACACCATTTCAAAAGAGTGTGTGGACAGCGATGAGTAAGATTCCTTTCGGAACAACAAAGACCTATGCCGAGATCGCGCGTGCAATTAAAAAACCGAAAGCAGTGCGTGCGGTCGGAAGTGCGTGCGGTAAAAATCCGCTCCTCGTCACGGTGCCTTGTCATCGTGTTGTAGCTTCAAACGGCGGCCTCGGAGGATTTAGCGCAGGTATCAAGAATAAGAAACTACTTTTGGCGCACGAACAAAAAGCCATGGCATAAGAGGTATTACTCTGTCGGTGCCGGAGCTGGGTCTGCAGATTCGGTTGGCGGAGGAGTTTCTACGATAGGTTCTGGCTCTGGAGCTGGCTCAGACGAAGCAGAGCTGGAAACTTCAGAAGAAACAGAGGAGCTGACGGAAGATTCCGACGATGCAGAGGAAGATTCAGAGGAACTCACAGACGACTCAGAAGATGCGCTGGACGACTCTGAGGACGCAGACGAACTGACGGAAGATTCGCTGGAGGAGGATGACTCAGACGAGCTGACCGAGGAGGACGAAGAAGATGCAGCCTCAGTTGGCGTTGCAACATATCCCTCTGGGAGGATAAGGATTGAAGGTTCGTTGTTTGGGTTGTAGGTGAAGAAGATATTGAGGTCAGGATGCTGCCAGACGAAACCGTCGTGGTAACGAGCGCAGCTGAGTGGGTGACCTTCAGAATCGAGCACTGGGTGACCCTGGATACAGCCATTCCAGACAGCGTCAGAGGACAGAGGCTGATTGAGTGCGTTCACTGGGAAAGGAGTGAGCGCAGGAGCAGGAGCTTCGCCGGATCCAACCACGGTCTGTGGTGCATCGGCAGACAGCGCGATGTAGGAGAATGTGATCTTCTCTTCTGCTGTGCCTGCGATACGAATCGTAAATCCTGTCGCTGTTACTTTAGTGACAGCAAAGAGCACTGGCACATCAGGAGTTGCGGTCACAACTGGCGTTGCGGACATTGGCGGATCCCAACGAACAGTGACAGAAGTGCCAGTCTTGGCAATAGCAGCAAAGCCTGCCTGACGGCTACTGAGGACAAGTTCACCTTGGATGTGAACATCTCCAAGGAATTCAGCGAGGCCTGAGACGGTGATCGGACCCATGACTGTGAGTGAACCAGAGGACACGAGTGAACCGATGCTGACCGCTGAACCTGAGACGGAGATTGGTCCAAGCTGCAGTGTGTTCGAAGTCAGTGCGACTGTTCCCGCAACAGTGAGTGAGCCCTCAAGTGTTGCATTTGCAGCGAGGTGGAGGGAGCTCATATTGAGCGCGCCACCAGAGAAGGTAGACTTCACAAAGAGGAGATCCGCCTGCATATCTGCAATGAGATCACGAGCGGTGAGATCTGTAACGGAGCCCGTATCTGACCGCAGAATGACTGCTGCTGCATTGGCAATGGTCTGCAGATCTTGCGTAGCGAGGAGGGAGCCTGAGAGACGTGCATCGATAGCTGTATTGATCTGCTCAGAGAGATCAATGGACTGGAGGTGTGAATTCAAGGCTGTCGTGACACGATCATCCAAGTTCAGGTTCTGCGAAACGGACTGAACCATCTGCTGGATTTCATCGGAGAGGTTCATGGAAGCAATGGAATCCAAGACCTTCTGTTCAACGGACTCAACTGTGAGTGACTGGTTGCGACGAGAGATCAACACGTTGATAACTGGTGTGCCCGTACCGTCGTAGCCTTCGAGTGCGACACCGACCGTGGACTCCCCTGCTTTAGCTTTGCGTGCCATACCAGCGACTGCAGCAGAGGTAAGAGAGTCACCCGGACGAATGACTGCACCACTCTCCATGAGCACCTTGGCAGGAACCTGACCGATGAGACCGACGAGAACGTATCCAGGAGGGATGATGCCGTCTGCACCACCAATGTAGTTACCGACGAACGACGGATTGCTGGACACGATACCCATGAGGTTCGGATCACCAGAGCGCGTACACTTACGGACAGTGTTGTTCTCAAAGACATCAATACACACGAGATCACCTGCATGCAAATTCTTATCAGGAGTCTTGAACCACTCTGCGTAGTCGGCGCCAGCAGAGTTGTAGCGAGCGTCCGAATAGACCGCACCAGAAGCAGTAATGCGGAATACCAAGTTATTCTTCGTCGTACCGAGGCCCGTATTGACCTGAGAATTGATCTTGAAAACATTGGTCTGAGCGTTCGAAGCCTGTGTGAGAAGTGTGAGAAGAGTGCGGCCTGTTCCTCCATGAACAATGAGTGATCCACTTTGATTCAGGACAGATCCGCTAGACCTCCAGACGGCAACATCAAAGTTACCCTGATATCCGTAGAGGATAGCTGGCTTTAGCCTATCGCTCGTTGCTGAGTTCAGTGAAAGTGCAGCATTTGACGTTGCATCCACAGAAAGCATGGCAATAGGAGCCGACGTGCCAATGCCGATCTTGCCATACTGGTAGGACGTCGCATGACCAGTATAAATATTGGTAGAGCTACCGACTGCCGTCATTGTCTTACCATCACTACTCATGGCAACTGCTGTCCAAGCTCTATTGGATTCTTGCGCAGTCCACGTCACACCGTAGTCGGATGACGTATAGATTTTTCCGCTATCGACGACGGCAACTTGGTTTCGTCCATCGCTACTCATCGCAATAGACTTCCACGCACGAGCAGAGGTACGAACTGACCATGTGAGACCATAGTCATTCGACGTCCGAAGAGCACCTCCGTTACTGCCGATTGTTTGAATTCTTCCATCGCTACTCATAGCAATGATCGAATATGGAATCTCCGGATTATACGCTGTCCATGTCATGCCGTAGTCAAGAGAACGAATGTACGACTGAGTAACGCCTCCATCATCGACAAGCATTTGGATCTTTCCATCGCTGCTCATAGCCGAATCAGTAATATCCGAAGAAACACAAAGACCATCGACGACTGGCCATGTCACACCAAAGTCACGCGATGTGTAACCGCCGCCGCCACAACCATCAATGATAGCTGTCTGGATCTTTCCATCAGCGCTCATAGAAATTGACTTCCATGCTTCAGCAGAACTGCGGCTTGTCCATGTCACACCAAAGTCTGTCGAAATATAAATATTTGCTGCTGTGGCTGTCGCTGTCTGGATCTTTCCATCAGCGCTCATTGCGACATCTGTCCATGAACGTGACGATTCTCTCGATGTCCATGTCACACCATAGTCTGACGATGTAAAAATATTTCCCGAGCTTTCCACGGCAGTTTGATATTTGCCATTGCTACTCACTGCAATGGATGCCCA
>JAKFXO010000072.1 GCA_021731345.1 Candidatus Peribacterales bacterium
GCCTATGCTTGCCTTGTCTCCATTCGCGTATCCTCTGCCAAAAAGATTCGTTTTGAATTTGTTGTGGGCGTGCGCCTGAGAAAGGCCTTCACGGATGTCCGAACCGACATACATCGTGAATCTCACTGCCCTGCTCAATGAATGACCGAGCCCGAGGTTCATGAGAATGAGATGGTTTACCCCGTGCAAGACTCTGAACACGTTCTCTCCGCGTATTAGGTTTGCGTCGTCGCCGCAAACTGCCTTCGCAATTCCTTCATGCGCCGAACTTTTGTTCGAGCTGTGAATATAGAGCAGCTTCGTTTCCTCATCCCAATGCAGAAGGTAGAGATCATAGATCGTATCGCTTATGCCGCGGATATCCCCCCACGGCACAGGTTCCTGCTCTTTCGTTACCATAACCAAAACCCGTTTCTCGGGATGGAGCGCGGGTTTGTCGTATAGGTTTTTCATCATCGATGTCGCTTGTTCCGGACGCCAAGCGGCACATCTTGTTTGATAGACAACGGTGCTCATCTTCGGGAAGATACTTTGAAGAGGTATGTGCTCGGGCAGTTGTGTGAATCCTTGCAGGAACTCTGATCGAAGTACTTGCTCTCCTGTCGCTTCTTCGCTCAGCTGCCGCAGCAAAATATTCCAATCAGGATCTTCGCCGTATAGTGCTTGGAGTGCTTCCTCGACATGGACATCTGCTGTATTAGCCACAACTGTAGCCTCGCCAACATTGTCTTGTATTCGCGTAAAACGACCGGTGAATTGGAGAGTGACGGCAAGGCTTTTATGGACATCATGAAGCGCTGCCACCTTCAGTTCCGGCAGATCAAAGCCTTCCCCGAACATGTCCACGCACACAACGATCCTACTGGTACGGGCACGCAACTGCTCGATTGCTTGGCGCTTTACTGGATTTTTTAACTTGCTGTGCGCAATGACGGGATTATGTCGGGCTGCGAGACGGGAATATAGACCATGAATGTGTTCTGCTTGAGTGATGCCGGAGCAACGAGCCATGAGTAAGTGATCGTGGCCAGCAGCCAGATCCTCGTCCAACTGTGCAATCGCTACCTGCGCGATACGCTCGTCGCTCTTCTCATCGCTGTACTCCTCGATTGCACGGAAGCGAATCGGTCGGAAATATCCTCCTGACTGCGCTTTGCGGAGTGGGTAGTTGTAGATAATTTTCCCATCCACGAGCTTCCCGTCTCCTCGGTAGGGAGTGGCCGTGAATTGAAGTACGGGCTTACCCGCAAAGAGCGTTCGTATTCGCTCCCAAGTAGGTGCGCGGACGTGGTGGGCTTCGTCGACGAACAAGTGACTGCACATCGATGCGATTTTCTTTCCTACGGCATCTGAGCAGTCGCCGGCAATCTGTGCCGTCGTCACTACGACGTTGCAACGACTAAAGAAGGCCTCAGCTTCCTCGACTGTCTTCGGCTTACGCTTGAGCATACCAACAATGGGTAGCTGTGCCTCAGAGGCAACTACCCCGGCTTGTTTCAGTATTCCAAGCGTCAGGAACTTATCCGTGATTTGGTCACGCAAGGTGTCAGTCGGGACGATCACTAATACGCGGTTGAGCCTTTCGGCAACAAGCAGGGCAAGCATTGCTTCTGTTTTTCCTGTGCCAGTAGGCATCACAATAGTTGCTGGATCATGAGAGACGGTCCAGTGCGCAAGTATTGCGTGAAGTGCCCCTATTTGCGGCGGTCGTAAGCCTTTCTCCGTGATCCTATCTCCCGTGCGCTTTTCTTCCTTGAAACTAAAAGTGTCTTTCCAGGATTCAATGATCTTCTTGAGCTCCGACTCGCGATCTGTTGCCTCTGACGGCAACGGTTTCGGGCGCGGGCGCATCAGTCGGCATTTTTCGAGGTCTTTCTTTTTTGTAGGAAGACCCGCCGGGCTCATAAGCAGCAACTCCGGCAAATTTTTAGCGCTAGTATTCTTTTCGACAATCAGCAATGCCCCCAATGACTCTGCTTCTTCAGGCATGAATTTCTGGCCTCGGACGGTCCCTTGTCTGAAATCCTCGACTGTTCCTTTTGCCTCTCCCGCAGGTCTCTGAAGTTTTCGGATCAAACTGCCGGATAGCCGTTCGCTAAATTGAACAATTTCCGGCAACCACAAGGTATGCAGCCTAGGCGTTGCAGACCGCATAAGTGTACCTTCATTTCTTGGCCGATCTGACCTTTCAGTCGGTTGATTCATGAGAAAATGATACCCTTTGTCAACGTCTGATTACAGCTCTCGCAGGCGACAAAAAGTTCACTTGAATAGCTCACGGCACATAGATCTTCTTTGCGACTGCCCCATCGCTGCTCGCATAGATCAGAAGGAACTCGTGCTCCCTCGGCAGAATGAAGGCGAGCCACCCGTCCGTGTACGACCCCGGCTGCAGATTTACCGCGTCGAAGTAGTTTCCAAGACTGTAGGTTTCCGACTCATGGGTGTACGTGCGGCCGCTGCTGTCTTGGATCGTGATGTAGTTGGGATTCGCATGGATGACGTCGCTGCCTTCGTTCTTCACGGCGACGCCGATACGGACGTAGGAATAGTTCTTCGGATCATTCACGCAGCTGTAGCTCACGCAGTTGCTGCGAACGACCTTCCCGTTCACGGCGACCTTCACGTCCCCGTTGCCCTCGTAGTACTGCATGTTATCGATGAGATCCTGCACTCGCTTCTTCTCGGCTTCCAATGCCAAGCGCTTCTGTTCCTTCTCCTGATCGGCGGCAACCCGCTTCTCATCGTACTTGAGGTTCTTCACCTCCACTTCCTTCGTCCCATTGGCATAGCCTTCTGCGGAGGCCGAGAGCACGTACTTCGTTGTCTGCGCGTTGTAGGCAGTGCTGAAGGCCATGAGAACCGTGCCGCTCCCATTGCTGTCGAGCGTGACAGTCTTCTCGTCGCTACCTTTCACGCTGACTGTTGCACCGGGCAATCCCTGCAGATGCAGTTCATATTTTCCTTCCCCCGTCTCCAGCACTGTATTCGTCGCAGCAATCGGCACGCTCTTGCGCTGGAATGCACTCTCCAAAGTGGTTTCCACCGTCTTTGCGTTGAATCTCCCGCCTGTCACCTTCGCTATCACCTCCACCTTGCCGGTATCCGTGTCGTTTGGGACATCAATGGCTATTTTGAAGGCATCGCCCTCGATCTGCACAGGCTTGCCATCCACGGAAAGCTCCAACGAGCATGGGCAATGGACGGAAGCCTTTCCCGAAATCTCAACACTGCTTCCCGTGAATTCATACTTGTCGCTGAGTTCAATCGCTGCGGCCCGGGGTGCGCTGTAGCTGCGCACGGCAACGATGAGCAGGAAAACAGCAACAATCGGTGTGACGATCTTCCATTGCCGTCGCAGCAGTGAGAATGTTTTTCGCAGGAAGCGCATGGCCTTCTCGCGCTGCTCCGGCTTTTTGTAGAGGTACCAAATGAAAGCGCCTGGAATGGTGATGTACCAGAACGCGATGCTCACAAGCCCGAGGAGAATCCACACGATGTGCTTTGGTTTCACGTCGAGATTCCCCGCTTTCTTCTTCGCTTCGGGTTTTTGCTGGCGGGACGTCAGATCCTCGCCGCAGTGCTTGCAGCGGATGGCGTCTTTCTTGATTTCCTCTTTGCAGAAGGGACAGAGCTTGGTATCGACCATGGGAGTTAGGTGGGAATGCGGTAGAGCGCTCCATCGCGGATGGAGAAACGTTTCTTGCAGGAGCGGCACTTCACGACTTTTTTCCCGTTCATGACGATGGCTTGGTGCTGGCAGTAGGGGCAGTTTCCTTCGCTCATCGCGAGGAAGAGCACTGGTGAGAGGAGAATCGCGAGACCGCCGATGAGCATCATTGGGATACCGACGATCCCACCAATGACCGTGACCGTCAGGAGGCCCCCGAGTCCTATGGCGACGATTCCGAAGAGGACGCTGGCACCGAGCCCCTTGATGAAGCTCACACGGTGCATGGGATTGCCCTTCCCCTCCGTCGTTGATGGCTGTGCTACAGCCTCACTTGGCCCCGAGGGATTGCGCAGATCGGCACGGCAGTGCTTGCATTTGATGGCATCGGCCTTGATGTCTTCCGCGCAGAAGGGGCATGGCCGGATGGTTGGTGATATGGGCATGGGGAAAAAAGAAGGAAATTAGTTGCAGTTCAAAGCCTTGCGCCATCCCGCCGCGACCGCCTCCTGCTCAGAGCAGAACCATCGCTCTCCGGCGGAGACATCGATCTGGGTGGCGTTGTAGCTGCCGCAACCTGGCAGGTGGTAGATTTTCTCTTTGGTACTCGAGATGTTTCCTTTGATCACGCAGGAGGAAGCTGCGGGAGCGGAGGATGCAGCAGATGACGTCGCTTTTGGCTGTGACTTTGCCGAAGACGCAGCAGCACCTTTGTATTGGCAGATGCTGCCCCAGAGCCCCTTATTCGCATCGCGAGCCTTCTGCTCCAGTGTGTTGTAGGCCTCGAGCCTCGGGTGCGGGAATATCTTGTAGCTGAAGGCGTAGCCGTCGCTGATCATCCCAGCACCGATATCCTTCCCTTTGAGAGAAACGTAGCGCAGGAGACGTCCGTATTTGTCGCGCTCCTCGGCGGGATTCTTCTCGAGCGTCACGGTCTTGCCGCGCAGGAGGGTCGTGAGCTTCTTCGATGCCTCTTTCCCGTAACATTGGACTGGCTTGCGGGGATCTTTCGTCTCGGGTGTGTCGATGCCGATGATCCGGATCGTTTCGATCTTCGTGCCGAGCTTCACCTTGAAGGTGTCGCCGTCGACAACAGAAGTCACTTTGCCCTGCTCCGTCTGAGGTGCTGCCGCGAACGCGGTGGGCAGGAAGATGGCGATGGAAAGGAATGCGGCAACGAGTGCTTTCCTGCCGTAGACGTAGTGGGTGTGTCGCATCGGTGGGAGGGGAAGAAGTAGTTATGACAAGCAATGGCACGGGTCCTCTGGAATGCCAGCCGTAACGCGCCAAAGGGGTTTGCTGTCCAGGCGAGTTGAGGCAGGAAGTCACGGCAATTGTACTCGATAGTAACGCTTTCGCTAGTAGCAATAACGTCACTACCGAATGTGATACGAACGATATAGCGTTTCTAGTCAAGTATTGTGCGCTTTTTTCGTATGACTCAGTTCCCCAAAATCCTCAGCATCGGCGAGGTGCAACGCATCCTTGGAGTATCCCGCTCCCGGGTGGAAGAGTTCATCCGGCAGGGCAAGCTACTGCACCAAGACACCCTCGCGGGCAAAATGTTTCTCGAGAGCGACGTGATGGCTTTCAAGCGTGACAGGCAGCGGCGAGCGAAGAAAGATCCTCGCATCAAGGGAGGACGCTGATCACTCCTTGATCTCTGTCGCGAGCGACACCTTCCCGTCCTTGAGCGTGAGTTTGTTTCGCAGGCAATTGAGCAACTCCCGCTTCTCCTCGATCTTCCCGTTCTGCAGGAGGTACTTCGCGTAGGTGCGGATCTCCACCTTCGGCATGGTATTGCCGACGGCTTGCCCCAAGACTCCCGTCGTGAATTTCTCATAGCGGGATACCTCCTCCTGCAGCCGATGCTTCATGCCGATCTTGTCGAGATCCACCGTATCGATGATCGTGAGGAGGCTCTCGAGGAGCTCATCCTCGCGGATGGATGCCTCTTTGCAATTCAAATCTTTGGCATGGCAGCAGCGGTAGTACACGTATTTCCGGATGCTCCCGTCTTTCATCCGCTTGTGCTTCTCCTCAGCGGTGATCCCTGAACCGCATCCGCCGCAGAGCATCATCTTCGTGAACGCGAATTCCTTCGTGCCCCATGCTTTCTTTGGGGCCATGTCGAGTATCTTTCCGGCTTCCTCGAATAATTTTTGACTCACGAGCGGTTCGTAGGTGCCCTGATACCAGTTCCCGCTCCCGACGGGGTACTCGAACCGTCCCGTGTAGAAGGGATTTCGCAGCATCCGGTAGATCATGGAGAGCGTGATCGTTCTTCCAAGCTTCGTCGTAAATCCCACCTCCTGCATCCAGCGGTAGAGCTGTCTGCCGCTCGTATGCTGGTAGGCCACTTTCTCGAACGCCTGCCGCACTAAGGGGCCCCGGATCGGGCAGGGAATGACCCTGTTCCGTTTGTCCTCCGGTCGCTTCTCGAGTGCGTACCCGAGGGCAGGGATGCAGGGACGATGCCCCATCTCGGCCCGTGTCTTCATGCCGCGCTTCGTATTGATCCCTCGATTATCGTTTTCGAGTTTCGCCTGACTGCAGAGGATCATGAGGAGGAATTTCTCGTTGGGATTGTTCGTGAACCGCTGGCTCTGGGTGCGGATTTCCGTCAGATGCCCCTGATCCATGAGGTCGATCACGCTCCCGAGATCTCCGGCGTTTCTGGAAATTCTATCCGCAGCCCAGGTCAGAAGGCCATTGAACATGCCGCTTCGGACATCTTTGAGTAGCTGATTGAAGACCGGACGTCCGCTCGTCGCCTTCGCGCTATGGCTTTCTCTGCGAACTTCAGCGATCTCCAGCCCTTCCTTCTTGGCGAGTTCCAGCATCGCCTTGATCTGCGAATCGATACTGAGCGCTTGGCGTTCGTCATCCTCGCTGCTTTTCCGTGCGTACAGACAGTAGCGCACGCCCGTCGTCTTATCGAAAGCGGGGGTGAGATCTATGTGCGCTGCCTCGACGGCTGGAGTTTTGGGAGGTTTGCTTCGGCTTAGGGTTGCGGTGACCATAGGGAAGGGGGTAAGGAAAAATTACAGTGTTCGCACATGGGGATATAACTCGGTGAGGGCGCGGTAGTGCTTCATGATCGCGAGCACCTCCTCCCGCGAAAGGCCGGAGTGGTCACAGACGATGGAGAGATCGAACATGTTCGTGATGCCGGATTGCCGGACGGTTTCGTAGGCTTTAAACATGTCCTCGGTGATAGTGGGAATGATGTCGTCCATGCTGGCTAGAGAAAAGAGATACAAAAATGCAGCTATCGATGCACATCCACGCAGACGACGCGGCAATCTGCATGGGCTATGAGCGCGGCCTTCACGTCCTTGAGCCACACACCATCTTTCTTCCGCTCGGTACGCCACTTCATCCATCCTTCCACAATGAAGGTCTCCCACTCATGCCACCAGCCGTCGGGGGTGATCATTGCTGCAGGCAGAAGCTCTGGGAGATTCTTCTGCTCCAGAAGTGACACCGCAGACAGGACATTTCCCGGTAGATTCCTGCTCCATCTCCCACCAATCTCGTACCAATCCCACTTCGCCTTTGGGTTCATCGTCTTGATTGTGTAAAGCCCCTTCCCATCCACTCCACCCGGATCGCCGCGCCAATCCTTCATATGCATGGCGAGTGCCTTTCTGTTGTTTCGCTTCACACCGTAGTGTTTCGCCATCGCCGCGATCTCTCCACTGTCGAGGTAGTCTTTGTAGGGCGGCACCTCATGTTCGTCGCTGTAGAGCGGGAGCGCTCTTGCCATCTGTTCCTTGATGTCACCCTCGCTTGGGATGAAGACGTAGACGCTGTAGTGCATAAAATTTGGGGAAGTGCCTACACACAGCAATGGCGCTACCCAACCCCAAAGGCCAGGCGAAAGACCCCGTCGGTGCAGAGCCCAAAGCCCTCAAACGCCTCTTTTGGCGCATTCCACGAAGAACCTTCCGACCGCTTCCCCTTTAGCTGTAGTACCGGGTGTACCCCGGGCCGATCATCATGAAACCGATACTTGAGCAGCGATCCTCCATGAGTTTGAGCATCAGGATAGCAAAGGCGTCGGCAAGATCGTCGTAGCGCTCGGTGCCGAATCCCGTGAGCTGTGTGAGAAGCGATTCCACTCCATCTTTTGGAAAGAACACCTTGCCCGACTGCACCATATTCGCCGCCAGAGTGAGGCGGCCCCGCTTGTCTTGCCCTTTTGTCTTCACGCCCTCGGCTGTGAGCCCCGCATCATCGAGGAGCTCCACCATCGCCGCCTGGTAGCCCACGTCTTCGACGTAGAAGTAGTGGGAGTGGCGACTACTGATTGAAGCCGAGAGCCCCTTCGCACGTTCTACCGTTTCCATCGCAGTCAGGTGTTCATTCACGGGGTTTGGGAGAATATAGATCTGGAGATCGTCCTTCTCCCGGAAAACTTTGGCAGAGACCATCGTCGTATAGTCGGCAGTGTCGTTTTTCGAGATCGCAAGATCCATCCCCGTGGCGTAGTAGAGGAAGTGCGGACTCGTATCGGCCGGGATGTGATCGTAGGTGCGTATCCACTCTGGGTGGATGACGCGCTCTTGATCGGAGATGATCCGGAGCATGAACTCGCGTTGCCAGGCAGCTTCACTGCCAATCCGCATCCGCTCCTCCTCAATCGCCGCCGCATCCGGGTACTTGCCCGGCCAGAGGCAGGTGCCTCCGGCATCGATGAGCGGATACTCGCGGTAGATCCCGCCGATGGTTCCCTCTTTGATCCCGCGCTCGAAGCGCTTGAGAAGCGAGTCTTCATGCAGCAGGTTCCCGATGATGAAGGTACGGGTCGTGGGCGTTCCGGCGGGGATCACTTCTCCCGTGAGCCATTGGTAGGTCTTGTCTCTGCCCTCTTTTGTCTTTGCTGACTGCAAATCCTCGATATCATCGCAGATTATGAGTTGCGGACGGTGGGGCCCGTGCCGGATGCCGCGCACGCTCGTTTCCGTGGATGCTGCCGTGATGCGTGCTCCGAGTGACGGCAGGACGATGGAGGAGGAATTCCACTCGTCGTCCTTCTCATCGAACGGTCCGAGGTCTTTTCGCAGCATCGGATTGCGC
>JAKFXO010000040.1 GCA_021731345.1 Candidatus Peribacterales bacterium
CCTCCTTTCACGGTCTGCGTACGATCCGTAGCGAGGATAAGTGCATACATCGTTTGAAGCATTTGGAAGACGACACCAACAATCGTGAATGTAAATCCAATGATGCCCGCCGTGATAACAATCATCATGTTATGACTGAGTGCAGGTATTTCTGCGACTGAAAACAGCCCAGCTCCGATGCCACGGAAAATCATCGAGATAAAAATCAGAAGCAGAGCACCAAGTACGTAGGTTTTGAGCAGTGACTTCGTCACAGCGTAACTATTGGTGATGATCTGACTGAAGGTAAGAACCTGAGCCATGGTCAAAAAGGGAGGAGAATATCCGCATTCTGAAGCCGCTTTTTGAATTGTCAATTCGCTACGCCCTCACCCACTTTCCCCCACCAGCGTTCTTCACAGCGCCTTTTAATTCGAGCACTGTCAGGACTCCGTTGAGGACTGCGGCTTCCAGTTTTGTTTTCACGACGAGGTCATCAAGTGCTGATGGCAGTGAAGAAAGAGAGTCAAACACACTCTGTTCCTCTGGAGAATCAGCAAGAAAGTCTGACGACTGAGAAACAGACGAACCAACGATGCCAACTTCTTTCAGAATATCTTCGCCGGACATGACGAGCTTTGCAGTACCGCGAGTGATGATGCCGTGACAGCCGGCAAATTGCGGATCGAAGATATCACCAGGGACAGCACACACATCGCGGCCGTAGTCGAGCGCGAGATCTGCTGTGATGAGTGAGCCAGAATCCTCCGTTGCTTGAGCGACGACAGTTGCGAGTGAAAGCCCTGCGATGATGCGATTACGAGCAGGGAATGTGTAGTTATCAGGACGCACATCGAGCGCAAATTCGGACAGAAGTAGTCCGCCTTTCTGTACGATCTCATCAGCCAATTTCTGGTTCGCTTTCGGATAGATCATCCCAAGTCCGTGACCGAGAACGGCAACTGTCGTGCCTCCAGCGGCAATTGTTTCACGCGCTACTTCGGCATCGATGCCGTAGGCGAGTCCACTCACGGTCACCACATTTGCCTGCACGATAGGCGGAACGATGTGCGAGACGACTCTGCGTCCGTAGTCGTTCATCTCACGGCTGCCGACAATCGCGATGCACGGACGTGCGAGCACGGAGAGATCTCCACGTGCATAGAGAAATACTGGAGCATCCGGAACCGTACGAAGTGATTCGGGATAACTAACATCGTCCATGGAAATGAGCGTGATGTTGTTTTTCTTCATCACCGCCGCGTAACCAACAGCGTTGAATTCTTCCAGGTTCACGAGCGCCTTGATGGCGCTATCTTCACGAATGCCAAGACGACCAAGGAGTTCGATGGAGAGGACGTCCATGGCAGCGTCTGCGCCGCCAAAGAGCTCGGTGAGAGTCTCAAGACGCTTACGCGTCAGGACATCTAGATAGGACCAGCGAATGGCGTTTTCTAACTTCATGAGATGAGTATAGCCGTGGCAAAACCACAGATAATGGAAAATCAGACTGATCTATTGCCAATGGCGGCGTTTTGCCCGAGAATTCGCGCTGCGCGACCGATCTTTTCACGTGTAGAACGCCTTAAAATTCCATCTGAAAAGAGAGTTCTCGTACATGCCGACGTAGCTCAGCTGGTAGAGCATAGGTATCGTAAACCTAGGGTCACCGGTTCAATCCCGGTCGTCGGCTCCACTTACATTCTCGTCCTACGCCATCGAAGAAGTCCGAGAGCTATCAGGAGACCTCCAAGCACCCCCGACGCAAACAGGGTGCCTTTTTGCATGAAAGAAAAGGCTCTGGGTTGGACGAGGAACCCTACAGTCTGCGCTCCGGCAGCATCATCAAACGTCAGCTCCACATCAAAATGATTCTGCCTTGGAAAAATATACTCAAATGCAATCGCACCGTTTGCATCGGTCAGCATGCTTTTTGCCAGGATCACCGTATCAGCTGCTTCGTTGCCATAGACGGTATCAATCAGACGCAAAAGAACCGGTAACTCGCTTTTCTGATCGTTTTTATCATGCTCGGTAAAGACAAAGGTCATCCGCACCCGCTCCCCCACAAGCGGAGAGACGGGGCTCTGATACAACACGATATCGGTCATGCCGGATGTTTTCATGACACCTGCGTGAGCGAATGCAGGAGGAGATGCAAGGATCATCAAAATGCTGAGGAGCCCTGATAAAAGCGCAAATTTCATAGGCAGAGCATAGAGCTGAACCGACCTCACATCATCTTATAGCACAACGTTCCACTCAGACTATCAACCCCCAAACCCGTGCGAAAAGTCCGAAAATTTGGTATACTGGTTGGATTCGTTTGAAAAAAGAAAAACGGTCAACACACAAACTCACACCCACACAAACCATGACGATCGAAGCTTGCATCGCGCATGCCATCCACAAGGATCTTGATATCTTGGAAGCTCTCCCAGATGTCTACGAGATGCCGATCGAAGATCTTGAGCCGCACATCGACGGCTATATTCAGAACCTTCAGCAGAGCCTCGTAAAGACGATCAAGACACTCGGAGACCCATACATCAAGTCCAAGGACGCAGCAGGCCTCTGCATTACGTGCCTACGCGCTGGTGTGTCACTGCCGCCGGAGATGATGCTCAAAATGTGCCATACGATCCTCCAGCTCTCTGCTATAGAAGCCCGCTTCATTGCGGACAACAACGACGGAGCGAGCGTGTACTACATGAAGCTGACGCTGGCGTAAGACGAAAAGGAGCAGCAAAGAAACGAATCCAACACTTCCAAGGAAAGTCCTTGTTTAGCGCTTTGCAAACTGTGGTGCACGGCGTGCACGCTTGAGACCTGGCTTCTTGCGCTCTTTGATGCGGCTGTCGCGGCGGAGGAAACCTGCGTGTTTGAGAGCTGTGCGGTGTCCAGCATCGATCTGCGTGAGTGCGCGGCTGATGCCGAGACGAATAGCGTCGGACTGGGATGGCTTTCCGCCACCCTGTACCGTCACTTCAACGTCGACTTTCTTCGCGCTGTCGGTGACAGCGAGTGGAGCAAGTGCGTTCTCTGTGAGTGTCGAAAAGAAGTACTTCTGGAACGTCTGACCGTTCACCGTCGTCTTGCCTTCACCGTCTTGGTATACGCGAACCTTGGCGATGGCGCTCTTTCTCTTGCCGAGGGCGTAGTAGTACGGGCGGGACATGATTTAGATGGAAAGTGGAAATGCAACAGGCTGCTGTGCTTCGTGATCATGAGCTGGGCCCTTGAACACGTGAAGCTGGAGGAGCGTGTGCTGACGAGTAGCGTTCTTTGGGAGCATTCCTTTCACGGCGTGCTCGATGATCTTGGTTGGGTTCTTCTCCATCATATCGTCCATGGATGTCTCGCGGAGGTGACCTAGGTAACCAGCGTGGCGGAAGTATTTCTTCTGCTCAAGCTTCGAACCCGTGATTTTGATCTTCTCTGCGTTGACGATGATGACATGGTCGCCACAGCGCATGTGTGGAACGTAGCTTGGCTTGTAACGGCCGCGCAGAACGTTGGCTACTTCGGCGCTCAAGCGTCCAAGGACTTTGTCAGTGGCATCAAGGATGAACCACTTTGGAGCTGCCTGTTTTGGGAATGAGGTCTTCATGGGGGATTAGGCGGATTTCTTGGCAGAGGTCTTTTTCTTAGCGGTCTTTGGAGCTTCATCTGCTTCGATGACCGGAGCAGCTGCATCAACGAGGCTGAGTTCAACCATGAGCGCACCATCTCCTTCACGCTGTCCAATTGGTACCACGCGGCTGAAGCCGGATGGACGCTTGGCATAACGCTGCGCAAGAACTTCAAGGACTTTGCGGCATGCATTGTCGTCACAGACCATGTCGTTGATCTTGCGGATAGCGAGATCATTCCTCTCACGCTTGCCGATCGCAATAACGCGGTCAATGAGCGGACGTACAACCTGTGCACGCTTCTTCGTTGTCCTTACCGTCTCGTAGAGGAGGACGGATGTCAGGAGGTTCTTGAGCAGTGACCTTGCCTGATCAGGCTTTCTGCCGAGCCGTTGACTGTGGTTCTGATGACGCATGGGACGGAGATTCTAGAGAGAAATTCGGGATGTGGCTAGGCCTCTTATTCTTCGGAAAGGGCGAGGCCGCGGGTAGCGAGAGTCTGCTTCACTTCATCGAGTGCTTTGGTACCGAAACCGCGGAAGTTGCTGAGGGTTGCTGGGTTACACTTCACAAGCTGCTCAATGGAACCGACACCAGCATTGATGAGCGAGTTAAGGGTGCGTGGCGACAAGTTAAGGATTTCGATTGGGGTGTAGCTCTCCTTCACAGACTGACGATCAGTCTCTGGAGCAACCTGGCTCGTGCGGGTGAAGTCAGCCATGTACTCTTTCTCGACTGTCTCCTGATCCATGCCGAAGAAGTTGAAGTACTGGGAGAGAACCTGAGAAGCGAAACGGACTGCCTCGTCTGCGGAGAGAGAGCCGTTCGTGACGATTTCGATGACAAGTTTCTCAAGGTTGGTGCGCTGACCGACGCGACTGGACTCAACTTCGAAACGAACGCGCTCGACTGGGCTGAAGATCGTATCGATGTGAACGAGGCCTGGTTCGTTGTGCTTCTTGTTCCTCTCGGACGCTGGCTGGTAGCCAACTCCCTTCTCGATCGTGAGGTCCATCTTGATGGATGCACCTTTCTCAAGCTTGAGAAGAGGAAGGTCAGGGTTGAGGATCTCAACGTCTGAACTTGCCTTGATGTCACCTGCAGTGAGGACTTTTGGACCCTTGCCTTCAAGTGTAGCGATCTCGGAATCTTTGTGGTGCTTGCGGAGCTTCACCTGCTTCATGTTGAGAGCGATGTCGAGAACAGACTCGCGTACACCTTTCACAGTCGTGTACTCGTGGTTTGCACCAGAGACGCGAATGGAGCTAATAGCTGCACCTGGCAAGCTAGAGAGCAAAACGCGGCGCAAAGAGTTGCCGAGCGTCATGCCGTAACCAGGAGGCAACGGACCAACGGAAAAGATCGCGTGGGTTGCGTCCCCTTTTTTCACCTGAACATGCGTGACCTTTGGAAGGCCAATCTCTTCCTGAATGATGTGCATAAAGGGCGGATGAAACTAAATAAGGGGAGTGAGATTTTGTACGGAAATTTAGCGAGAGTAGAAACCGATCACTTTGCGCATGTCGATGCCCATTTCGAAGTGCTTCTCCTCAGATGGGAGAGCTTTGACTTCAAAACTGATCGCGACAGGGTCAGACTTGATCCAATCTGGAGCGACGTACTTTTCGTGCGCCGTGATGATAGGGCCAAAGACTGGGGAAGATTTGCGGTTCTCGCGGATCTTGATGACGTCTCCAACCTTGATACGGTACGAAGGGATGGTGACGCGAACACCGTTGACGGTGAAGAGTCCGTGCGAGATGAATTGGCGAGACTGGAGACGCGTGGTGGAAAAACCAGCGCGATAGAGCGTGCTATCAAGCCTGCGCTCAAGGAGCGTGTGCATCATGGCGTCGGTCTGACCCAAGGTGCGGCTTGCTTCTGCGTACACGGAACGGAGCTGCTTATCATGTACACCGTACATAGAGCAGACCTTCTGCTTCTCAAGAAGCTGCTTTCCGTATTCGGAGATTTTACCCTGACGACCACCGCGTGCAGCTGCCTGCATTCCTGGAGGGGACGGCTTTTTCTGCAGAATTTTGTCGTACTTCGGTGAACCGTAGACGTTGAAATTCTGTCTGCGAACGCGCCGTGCTTTGGGACCTGTATACCTCATAAGAAAGAGAAGAGTGGGGGTGGAAAACGAGTTTAGACGCGGCGTGGGCGCTTAGCCCTGCAACCGCCGTGAGCGATAGGCGTGACATCCGTAATGCACTCGAAGTTAACGCCTGCAATCTGGAGTCCGCGAATAGCCTGCTCACGTCCTGGGCCGATGCCCTTCACTTCGATTTCGATAGACTGGATGCCGTATGGGGAAGCTACTGTCATCGCTTTCTCAGCGGCGACTTTGGCTGCATATGGCGTGGACTTGCGAGCTCCCTTGAAGCCGCATGAACCGGAGCTAGCCCACGAGAGAACTTTTCCCGTGAGATCCGTGATGGTGACGATGGTGTTGTTCTCGGTTGCACACACGCATGCACGAGCCTTCGGCACATTGTGCTTGCTCTTCTTTACTTTGCGCTTACCTGCCTCAGGAGCGGCGTCCCCTTTTGCAGCTGCATCAGCAGCAGCGGATGCAGAGGGGTTAGCCTCCAGCATCGCGAGAACGTTGTTTTTAGGAGCTTCAGCCATAAGAAAATGGATTAGGTCTTGGTAAGAGTCGTGCGTCCGGAGAGACCAGTCTTCCTCTTACCGCGGCGCGTACGAGCGTTGCGGCGTGAAGTCTGACCACGTACTGGCAATTTTTTCTTGTGACGTCCTCCTCTCCATGTACCGATGTCCTGAAGACGCTTGATATCGAGAGAGACTTTACGAGTAAGGTCACCTTCTGTTGGGAGCTTTTCGACGAGCGTGCGGAGGAGAGCTTCCTGCGTTTCTGTGAGCTTCTCAGCTTTTGTATCCATCGGGATTTTGGCTTCCGTCAGCAAACGCTTGGACATCGGACGTCCGATACCTTTGATCGCTGTGAGAGCGATTTCGATCTGCTTATTGCCGGGGAGAACCACACCTGCGATACGGACCATGAGAAGAGAAAAGTTGAAAGTGAAAAATGAAAAGTGAGAATGTTAGCCCTGCCTCTGCTTGTGGCGTGGGTTCTTGCACACGATGTAACGTACGCCTTTGCGGCGTACTTGTGCGCAGTCTTTGCAACGAGGTTTAACGGATGGGGAGACTTTCATAGGAGATTTAAGCGGCTGAAGGAGGAGGTGGCGTAGGGTTTGGAACCAATTGTCCGTCGGCAGTGAGACGCGTGTCGTCGGCGCGGAAGCGATAGACGATGCGCCCTTTCTTCAAGTCGTAGGGAGTCATCTCTACCTTCACACGGTCACCGGGAAGGATGCGGACTTTGTTCACCCTCATGCGTCCGGCTAAATGACAGAGGAGCTCGTGGTTCTTGGCTTCTTCTGAGGTGATGCGGACTCGGAACGTAGTGTTCGGATAGCACTCCTCGATGACGCCAATGAGTTCGATAACATCCTTTGACACTTGCTGGGTAAAGGGTGATGAAAGCCGAGGAATCCTACAGACCGCAAAACCTTCCTGCAAGCCCCAAACCCATGAGAAACAGAGGGAAAGTGATGAAAGCTATTGCAGAATTAATTTTTTATTGTCTTGTTAAAATGACATCCTGAAGAGGCAATCAGGAAAAGGATCGGCGTAAAGAAAGTCTGTCAGCGCACAGAAGCTCTCCGGAGGGCTCCAAGGGTGGTATTGCGAATAAGGATCAAATATTGTATAATGGAGATGAAAAAATACACATATGCCAAAAACAAAATCTTCAAAGGCACCACGCAAGCGCGTTCTGTTTCAAGGCAAAGCTTTGCCGACAGGACAGGAAATTTATGATCGCTTGATGAGCAAGATCGAACCAGAGCTTGTTCTCAAGAACTTAAAAAAGCTCGATGCACCGTACAAGAAAGAAACGAAGGCGCAGCGCAAGAAGCGCTACGCACGCTACGGAAAAGCGTTTAAGGAGTATCGCACGCAGTACAAAGTGTGGCTCTCACGTGTAAATCTCGCTATTGCGGCCTATAAGCGTGCCGTCGTGAAGGCGTCAGAAAAAGTATCAAAGACGAAAGAGGATGCGGCACTCGCCGAACTAGAGAAGCAGATGAAAGCCGCTTAAGACAAAAAACAATATCCATACCCAATCCCTTTATGCGTACGTTCTCCCTCTTCCCTACTGACGACCGGGAACACCGTCTGATCCAGATGGCTGGACCAGATGAACCGACGCCAGTACCGGAGACTCCGGATGTTCCAGCGCCTGCGCCTGAAAGCGTTGAGCCAACGGAAACGCTGGAAACGTCTGATGCAGCTTTGGATACTGCTACTGCTGAAGTAGAGAGCGCAACGGAAGATGTGGAAGCAATGGAAACACCACTCGAGGAAGCAGGTGAGATCATGAATGAATCTGAGGGAGACATCAGTGAGGATCCAGCCGTCAAACTCACGCAGGAGGATGTGAATGCAGCCCTCGGTGTCGCCGCTGATTTTGCAGAAGATACGGGCACGACCGTAAAACAGGGTGCAGATCAGGTTGCTGGCTTCCTCCGCGGCCTTCGTGGCTCGGGCGAGACACAGCCTTCCGATAGCGATCCGGAAGATCAGCCGATTGAACCTGAGTTTGCCGAAGAGGAAACTCCATCTGATGCCGAGAGTCCGACTGAAACTGAGACTCAAGATGATGCAGACATGGCGGAAATACGGAAGGATTTGGATAGGCTATTCGGTTCCGGCGAAACGGCGTCCGAAGGAACAGGAACACCTGAAGGAACGGAGGAATTCAGCAACGAAGGTTCTGGTGAGGGTCGTGAAGCGCCAAGACCTGAGCCTGAAGAGGCTCCAGCACCGCCTTCCGATAGCAATCCAGAAGATCAGCCGATTGAACCTGAGTTTGCTGAGGAAGAGATGCCTGCTGATGCTGAGGTTCCGGCTGGCGAAGGTTCTGGCGAAACGGAGACCGAAGGAACAGTAGCACCTGAAGGAACAGAAGAATTTAGTGACGAAGGCTCTGGTGAAGGCCGTGAGCGTCCAACAGATACTGAAACGC
>JAKFXO010000053.1 GCA_021731345.1 Candidatus Peribacterales bacterium
AAGTACAAGCGCCAATACGAGAGTAATGGAGAAAGTTCGCATTAAAAAACAAAGAAAGAAAAATAATGGAGCCGCTTGACGGAGTTGAACCGACGACCCACGCATTACAAGTGCGTTGCTCTACCAGCTGAGCTAAAGCGGCGAAGTATTGAAAATGATGATGGAAAGATCAGGAATCGAGCTCCCTTTTTATCACGACTCGCTTCGCTCGTCTGGGCAGCTGAGCTAAAGCGGCAAAAAATCTACGACGGATAAAAAATGAACGAGGTCGAACGCGAGTATATCTGAAGGTCTGTAAAAGTGGTATAATAAGAATCCTGCTCTTTCGATGATCGCTTGCCGCAAGGCAAGAGGAACGTCCGGACAGCAATGGAACGCTTAGTGGGTAACGCCCACCCGTGCATCATATATCAGGTAAAGGTGCATGAGGACTAGTGCCACAGAGACGATCCCGGGTCACTGGGAGTGAAACGCCTCGGGAACCGAGGACCCGCAAGGGTTGGCAAACTCTAGGTGCTGCAAGGAGGAATTGGGCGATTGGATTACCTCATGGTTCCGTGAGGCCGACTGCCCCTCCGCTCGACCCAATGGGCAACCGCTGGGCTAGAGAGATGATCATCTAACTCGTACTTTGTACGGGGCCAGACAGAATCCGGCGTACAAAGAGCAGGACATAAAACAGGTCACATTGGCCTGTTTTGCGTATACTCTAGCCGCATGAAGCGCTCAGAAATCCTCTTCGGCATTGCGCGTATTCCTTTGGACGTACTATCCGCACTCGCAGCCTTGCTACTTGCGTACCGTCTGCGCGAAGCAAATATCGACCTACTCCCCCGCCTACAGCTTCTGTCGCAGCAGAGCACGCTCCCACCTCTGGAGTATTACATCGAGAGTTTTGTCATCCCGAGCGTCATCGCATTTGTGTGTATTGCGGCCATCCTCAGACTCTACTCACTTCGCACCACGCTCGGCCCCTGGAAAGAACTGTGGCGCACCGGACTTGTCGCCATTCTCTGGATCGCACTCGTCATGGCGTGGTTCTTCATGGTGCAGCGTCAGCTCTTCTTCTCACGCGCACTTCTCATTCAGTCCACTGTTCTCCTCGCGGTCTTCGCCATGAGCGGACGCACGGCAATCATTTTGCTACAAAGAAGATTTTTGAAATCTGGCATCGGTGTACGCACCGTCATCTCGGCTGGCAGCCGTGGACTACCAGAGTCTGTCAGTAAAGATCTGAAACGTGACGTGAGGTACCGCTTTCTTGGCCATAGCGAGACATTTTTAGCGATCCAGGCAATGCACGAAAAAAGCCCGATTGACCTCGTGCTCCACACATCGGCCAATCCGGATAGCGGCGACACCGCAGAGCTTATCGACTATTGCCGCAGCCACCAAATCGGATACGCGTACGTGCCACCAGTCTTTGCCGACGTGCCGCACCAGCTCAGCATCGGGAATATCGGCCTTGTTCCGGTATTGAAATTTGAACCCACGCCACTCGATGGTTGGGGGCGTGTCATCAAACGCTGCATCGATCTTGTCCTCGGGCTTCTCCTCTTCATCGTACTGCTCCCACTTCTTATCATTATCGCACTGCTTGTGCTCGTGACATCAGGCTGGCCGATTTTCTACATCAGTCAGCGTACCGGGCAATACGGCAAAGGCACGATCCCGCTGCTCAAATTTCGTTCGATGTGCCGCGATGCCGATCAAAGAAAACAAGAGCTCCACGCCATGAGCCACCGCACGGATGGGCCACTCTTCAAGATCAAAGATGATCCACGCGTGACACCGCTTGGCCGTTTTCTGAGGCGCTATAGCCTGGATGAGCTCCCGCAGCTGCTCAACGTCATTGTGGGACAACTCTCACTTGTAGGGCCACGCCCGCACCTTCCAAGCGAGGTTGAGAAGTACGCGCTCCATCACCGCAGAGTCTTCACTGTGCGCCCGGGCATTACGGGTCTCGCACAAATTTCCGGAAGATCAAATCTTCCATTTGAGGAAGAAGTTGCCTACGACATGCGCTACATCGAGGACTGGTCGCTCGTGCTGGATTTCTGGATTCTCTGGCGCACGTTCTTTGTCGTTCTCTTCGGACGCGGAGAATAATTAGAGAAACGACAGCTGCGTTGGCCCCTCTACTTTCTTCGCTCCGAACGACAGCAGATACGCAGTCACTTCACGGCCGTATGGCTTGGTGCGGAGGCGATCATCCAAAATATCCACAGCGGCGCCGTTTTTTGCATGACGACGGAAGGTCCTCAGTAAGCGGAAGAGCCTGTGCTTCAGACGCGGCAGTGAATAATCCGAAAAGGGATCACGGCATCTGCCTGCCCTACGCCCAACAACCGGATGCGACGGATGATCGAACGGAAGAACCTGCAAGATGAGGCGATCAACAGTGTTCTCAGGAAGTTCCACTGCTTCAAATGTCCACGGCGTCATGACGAGGAATGCTGGAGCCTTCGCACGATCAAATTCTGCGCGCATACGCCCCTGTCCGCCGTTAAATCCTTGGCAGATAAGTGTCGTTCCTTCTGCTTCCAAGCGCTCTGCATGCTTCACATAAATATCTTCAATCGTGCGCTTGCTACTCACCAGAACAATCGTCTTGCCTTCAGGTTTCTTGAAAATCATTTCCAAATTCAGACCAACGGGCATCGAAATCTTAAGACCGGAATCCGGTAGCGGTCCTGCGTTATGAAGGCTGGACTGCACAGCATCAGGAAGCACTGGCTGCAGATCATCTTGGCTCGCAGGAGGAATGAGGAGTGTCGTCGGATAGTTGGCATACACATGCTTCGCAAGCAACGAACCGATGTCTTCAGGTACGGATTTGATGATCTTTGAGCCGTCCGGCATTGCTTCGATCCACGTGATGCGACCAGGAAGATTTTGCGGATCAAGAATAAGGAGTAAGTGTTCCAGTGGCAGTTTCACCTGCGGTGGAAGTTTAGTCGTCAGAATCTCGGCGATCATGCGCTTGAGTTCCGTACTTTCGCGAGATTCCAAATCTGATGGAGCAAGATACCGAAGATCCATCTCATTCCTGATGCGTTCCGCCCAGAGCTCGATCAGGTCCGCACACTTCGTCAGAACCGCACTCCCTTGCGATGCCGCTCTCAAACTATTCATCATGCAAAACCACGCAAACGCAGACGTTGCGGTGTCTTCCAGCATCGATGCATCGTCTAAAACAAGTGAGAGGTTTTTTGGAAGTGTGCAGTCTGGAGCAAGTGCGCTTGTGAGCAAATGCTGATGACTGAGCAGCGCTGGGCCGTGCTCTGCCTTGTCTTTGAGCGCCTTGTATTCGGGGCTTTCTACGGTGCAGGCAAGTTTACCGGTGAAGATCGCGTACTCCTCACCGTGGAGCGGCAAATCCGAACGAACTGCTGCTGGATACAGCTCAAGCTTCATCGCAAGTGTCAGCTCATCACCAGCAAAATCCGTCTGCGAAAGAAATTTTTCTTTTGCGACTTCAGAAAGCACGAACTCCGGCGGATAAAGAACGGTGAATGAATCCGACTGCGGAAATCGGCTGATGGCAGCTTCAATATTTTTCACAGAGAGCCATGTTGGTCCAGTGAGTCCTGCGAGGATGGATGGAACAAAATCTGGATCCAGCGGTTCTTCTGAGAGCGTTACCTTTCCTTTTTCGGGAAGCATAACTGTCTGCGCCTTCGGTAATTTTCCGGTCTTCTTTCCTTTAGAGAGCCACTTCGGCTTGGCCTTGCCAGAAGCCTGCAGGACGCCAAAAAGACGCCTGTAGCCCTCGGGGCCACGCATCGCAAATTCATTGAGGCGTTCCACTTGTTTCGGCGTGAGTTCGGTCAGACGCTCCCAACATTTACTGAGGAGCTCAAGTGTTGCGCGTACGTCACCGAGTGCGCGATGTGGTGGTGAATGATTTAAATCCAACACAGACGAGACATAGCCGAGTGCGTAACTTTCGATCTCAGGAAACAGAAGTGACGCGAGCATGGACGTATCAATGCATGGACGATGCGACAAATCCCACCCCTCTCCTTTGAGCATCCCGATATCGAACTTCACGTTCTGCCCGACGATGAGCGCATCATCAGAAAGAAGTGCTTGGATCGTCGGAAGTGACGCCTCAAATGTTGGTTGGCCAACGAGATTTTCAGGCTTAATACGAGTGAGGACTTGGACAGCCTGCGGGATTTCGCATTTCTCGCGCAGCGAAAAGAGTTGCTCGTATTCCTTCACAAGCTTGCCGTCTTTGACGACTGCACATGCATATTCCATGACGCAGTGAATACGCGGTACAAAGCCCGTCGTTTCAGTATCAAGGACGATAAGTGGAATTTTCGGGAGCTTCATGCAGCCACCTTACTCTAAAAACGCTAGAGCCTTAAGCCCCAGCGTTTTTAGGAATTTTTGCCTTACTCAGCCTTCTTCTCTTCTACCTTCGGCTCTTCTTTTGCTTCGGCACCTTCCTCAGCAGGAGCTGCTTCATTGAGCAGGACAACCTGCACCTCTTCACCCTTCAGCTCAGCGAGCTTCGCCTTGAACGCTGGGAGCTCTTCGTAGTTGTACATGTCGAGCTCGTAACCCGTGAGCTGTGTAGCGAGGCGGATGTTCTGGCCCTTCTTTCCGATGGCCATAGGACGCTGCGCCTCTTCCACGAAGACGGCTGCGCGCTTCTTTACAAGACGACCCTCGTCATCCTCATGTTGCTCAGCGTTGACGATGATGACAGCAGAGATGGATGCAGGCTGCAGTGCAGTCGAGATCAGTTTGATCGGATCCTCCGACCACTCGATCATGTCGACGCGTTCGCCGTTGATCTCTTCCATGACGGACTGGATACGAACACCCTTCTGTCCGACACACGCACCGATAGGATCGATACGTGGATCATTGGACTTCACAGCGACCTTCGAGCGCATACCTGCATCACGAGCGATAGCCATGATGAGGACATCACCGTTGCGAATCTCTGGGATTTCCATCTCAAGAAGCTTCTTCACGAGGCTTGCGTGCGTACGGCTAATGCGGAGCTGCGGACCTTTGCCCGTAAGCTCAACTTTGTCCAAGTACACGCGAATGCGCTTACCCGTGTAGTAGTGCTCACCTGGGATCTGCTCCTTCCATGGGAGGGAGACTGTCATACCTTCGATCTCAAGTGTGACCCAGTTCGGCTCAACCTTCGTCACCGTTGCGGTGAGAAGTTCGTTCTCACGGTCCTTGAACATCTCGAAGAGAGACTGCTTTTCGGACTCCTGCAATTTCTGGATGATGACCTGCTTCGCAGACTGCGCAGCGATGCGTCCGTATCCAACTGGTGTGACGTCGATCTCGATTTCGTCACCGACCTCGGCGTCCGGCTTCACGCGGCGTGCGTCTTTCTGGCTGATCTCAAAGTTTTCATTGAGCACTTCGTCCACGACTTCTTTGATGAGAAGCACGCTCGGCATGTCCTGATCCTCACGGAGCACGACGCGGATCTCCTGCTCTTTGTTACCGTAGTCTTTGCGGTACGCAGTCGCGATGGCCTGACGGACGGCCTCAAGGACGTCGTCTGCTTTGACGTTACGCTCGGCGCAGAGCTGGTTGATAGCGGCGATGAATGATGCACGCATGGCGTTTTGGGGAAGCGGGAAAGCCACCGTCCTCGCATAGAGAACAGTGAAAGTTACTATTAGATTCTGTCTATTCATCGTACCACGAAATGACAGTTGAGGGCAATGTACAGTAATTATAAATTATTTTATAATATACTTTATAGCCACTCGCTAGGCAGCCTGGGGAGATTCTGGATGGAAGCGTCTAGTAGCCTCTAGGATGGCAGCTTGCATTTCAATAATGATGGCGATGCGTTCCAAGACCATCTCTCTTTGTGTTGGCAAAAACTTTGCATCGAGACCTTCGGAAAAAGAGGGAAACTCTGCATTCATAACCTCAAGCGCAGTCTTCTCTCTCTTGTGACAATTTGCCCAAAAATGAAGGAGTTTTCGACGAGCGGTATCGACATCCCAGAGCGTACGGTGTGTACGATTTAATCGAGATGAAAGCGCAAAAAAATATTGCTCAGAGACTGCACCTATTGATCGAAGCTCGCGCAAGCAATCTTCCAAAACTCCTTCAGGAAGGATGTCAGGTGACTGATCAGTATTAGGGTGAGGGCAACCGAGTGAAAATCTTTTACATAAAACTGACTGCTCTCCGAAAGCCTCTCTGTCATGGTGACCTGCTGGGGAATTTCCTGGGCACTGATGAGCTTCAGGAGATTGACGAATTGAATTCAGGGTAGTTGCGACTCTAAGAAGTCGCTGCTGTGCATTCCTGTCCACACACTCCGATGGTGCCGATGACAAATAGTTGCTTTGCATGAAGTTTATATTTATAACATATAAATTTATATTAAGCAAGTATCGTCGCGCGACGCCAAAAGCCGCAAAATCTCTGATTGAAATGAATAGGCCAAAGCCCGTCTGCTCTTGCGTGATCAAAGTGAGATGGCACTGATTACTTCTGCTCGCTTGAGCGTGCTATCCCAGAGAGAAATACTCCTCGATGCCTTCCGGCCATCGTCGGGAGTAATGCAGCCACTCGGTAACAGAGTAATTTCCACCCCTTCGGCACCCGATCAAACTCTGGAACTTTTTTCTGAATCTCGACTGCACTCTGGCCAAGAGTCTCCATTCGCTTGAGAGAATCCTCCAGCGTGATGCGATGGTGATGCAGGGCCTTTGCACGCGGTTCGTAATACAGGTGTACACCAGAGTTTTTGAGCCTCATCCCCCACTCAACGTCCTCCCAGCCATAGAGGTGTACATCTGTGCGAAACAGATTTTTCTTGGCTTCAGACAGCGGAAGACTGATGTGACTGGTGTAGGTGTACCGATGCTGAAGATTCTCTGGAATGAGCGTGTGAGAATATTCAGAAATTTGCGGGTATCCGAACTGCCACCCAGACGTTTCGAGCCACATCATGACAGGCGTAATTCCGACTGACGGATCCCACGTTGTAAATCCGAGAACAGCAACCGGAGTCGTGACTGATTCATGTACCGTGAGGTGGAGTTCACATGCATCTGGCTCAAGGAAGATGTCATCACCAATGAACAAGACAACGGGAGCAGTCGCATGTTTGATTCCCTCATTTCGTGCGGTGCCCTGCTGACTCTTTGGTACCTCCAGAAACTTCACGGGAATACGCCAAGTCGACTTCTCGAAAAGTGCAGCTGTCTTGTCGTCGTGACCATCAGAAACAATGATGATTTCGAGGTCTTGTGCGACTGTCTGACGCTCCAAACGACAAAGACACTCCGCAAGGATCTCGCTTCGACGATACGTAGGAATGATGACGGAAAGTCGTGGCATAGAGGTGTACTATCAGCACCAGTGTACAACCAGATGGACACCCTCTTCCTCGATTTTTGCAGCCACAAGAAACTTCTCGCCCTCGTGCGGGACGGCACAACCGTGGCCGAACGTGAGTTACAAGACCACACAGACGAGGCATCCGTGATGCCAGCAATCGAAGAGCTCGTGACAAAGGCCGGTCGTACACTCACCGACATCAACCGCGTTGCCGCAGTGACGGGGCCAGGTGGATTCATGAGTCAGCGTGTGGGGCTTGCGGTCGCAAATGCGCTCGCGTGGAGCCTGAAGGTTCCGATCGGAGGCGTACACCTGTCGGAGGTGTACGGCGCTCGCATCTCCGGTGACGCTCTGTGGATTCACTCCACGAAGAAGCAGCTGCTGTTTGTGCGCGGACTTGGGAAATTCGCAAAGACATGGCCAGAGCCGATCACGATCACGCTCGACGAGCTGAGCGCCGTGAAGAAAAGCGCGTACGTCGGTGAAGTCCTGCCTGAGCAAGCTGCGGTCCTCCAGATCAAGCCACTAGCGACGATGAACGACATTGCTGCCGTGCTACCAAGCATCATCGATAATCTTGCGTACGACATGAAGCCTCTGATTCCGTGGTACGGCCGAGGAGCATAGGCAGGTATACTTGTCTTCATGCATCGTTTTTTCCCAACGATCATCGCGCCGATCCTCGACAAGATTGACCCGAAAACGGTGATCGAAATTGGGTGTGCCGACGGAGCTCACACTCGTCTGCTTTTGGACGACTGCAACAAAAGAAAGGCGGTGCTTCATGTCGTTGATCCTGAGCCGACACTTGATACCGATGACCTCGCGAAAAAAAATCCGGACTCGTTCGTGTTTCATCGGATGATGAGTATCGAAGCGCTGCCCACACTTCCCAAAGCTGACGTCGTACTTATCGACGGTGACCATAACTACTACACAGTCAGCCACGAACTG
>JAKFXO010000094.1 GCA_021731345.1 Candidatus Peribacterales bacterium
AAGACAATTGTTTGGACTGCAGGTATGAAGGCAAATCGTTTAGCTTCCATGGTTCCTGGCATCACAGTCGACAAACGCGGTCGCGCAGTTGTCGATGCAGCACTTTCTGTTCCTGGGCATGAAGGCGTCTATGTCATTGGTGATGCAGCCGCGACCAAATATTCAGGCATGGCACAGACAGCTCTGTCTGACGCCACATACGTTGCTGCTGCAATTAGTGCAGCATCGAAAGGTAAAACTATTGGCGCTTACACTCAGCCAGCTCCGGCGTATTCGGTTCCCGTAGGACCGCGTTGGGCCGCAACCGTGTATCACGGCATGCAATTCTTCGGATTCATTGGTTGGTGTCTACGAAGAGCTGCGGATCTTCGTGCTTTTGCCTCACTACTGCCACTCACAGCAGCTTTGCGCGCATACATGGGAGGAAACACCGTTATCGACGAGTAAACCGGTTCCTGTGTATGATCTCGTGCATGAAGACACGATGGATCATGTCGCTGGCATTGGTAATTTTAACGCTTCCTGTCGTAGCTTCAGGACACGGCGTCGGAACTTCCTTTGAACGCCAGACAGATGAGTTCTTCGTTGATATTGGTTTTGATCGAGACTTTCAGGTTGGCGAAGAAACACTGATCGACTTCAGTTTGTTTTCCGTGAAAAAAGGAAAAGTTGAAGATTTAGCGAGCTTCACAAAACTTATCTACAGCATTCATTCAGGCTCTACAATTCTTGCCAGCAGAGAAATTACAAAGCCTGAATTTGGGAAAGTATTTGAGACAGTAACCCCAAAGAAGCGTGGAAATTGGGTGCTGACTGTAGATTTCATCAATGATGATGCATCCGTGTATGCCACCTCTTTTGACATGGACATTATTCCATCTGCAAAAGCGCAGCCAATTGCGGCTTCTAATACTCCCTTATTCGTCATCATAATCGCCTGCATTGCTACGGCTGCATATTTTGTTTTTAGACGACCTTCAAGCCTTTGAGCTTGCCCATGCCAAAACTGCCGACGATCACTGTTGTTGCAAGCATTGTTTGTAGCTTCTTCTTTGTAGGACTCATAGTTTTTGGATCTACACTTCGTCATGAATTTGTGAGTTGGGACGACGAGCTTCTCATTGTAAATAACGCAAATGTTCATGAAATTTCTTTGACGACTATTCGCAATGTTTTTACGACGTACGATCCTGAGTTGTACATACCACTAACGCTGATGTCGTATCAAACTGATGATGCGATTGGAGGTGGGAATCCGTTTGTGACACACGTTGTTAACCGCGCACTGCACATACTGAACTCACTCCTGGTTGCATGGCTTCTTTATACTCTCATCAAGCGAGGATGGCTTGCAATAGCGCTCGGATTGATTTTTCTCGTTCACCCCCTGAATACAGAAGCAGCTGTCTGGGCCTCTTCTCGGAAAGACCTACTATCGACTTTTTTCTTTCTCAGCTCTCTCTTGGCTTGGTTGCAGTACCGCGAGCTTCCAAACACAAAGCGATACGCCTTTTCTCTCATACTTTTCATTCTTGCGCTGCTTTCCAAGGTAATGGCGGTGACCTTGCCTGTCGTCATGATCTTGATCGATCTTTTAGATGGAAAGGGGATAAGCCAAGCATCGCTCAAGGAGAAAACACCGTTTTTTATGGCATCTATAGTTTTTGGAGTGATCGGTCTTTTTGGTAAAACGGACGTACTTGCAGCTTCCAGTGCACTTCAGAAAATTCTTGTAGCCTGCAAAGCGACAGTTTTCTACGTCACAAAGTTTTTTGTTCCTCATGGTTTATCCGCAATGTATCCGTACACACAGCCGATTACGGTACTTTCACCTGACTTTCTATTTCCTCTTATTCTTTTGCTTTGTGCACTCGGAGCATTGTGGCGATTTTCACCACACAGCAGGCACGTGACATTTGGAGTGCTGCTATTTCTCATTGCGCTTGTACCAACGTTTACAAATTTTTCCAAAGGTGGAGATTTTTACATTGCGTCCGATAGGTACTCCTACATTCCAATAATTGGTCTTTTGGTGATCGTTGGCGCTTGCATGCGCTACGTGATCGACATGCCAGGTGGGATGCGTGTCAGGGCATCCAGAAGAAATGCACTTCTTGTGAGTACATGCTTCGTCATGGTTCTTTTTGGTTACCTTAGTAGTGTGCAAGCAGCTGTCTGGAAAAATAACACCAGCTTGTACGAGGATATTCTTAGGAAATACCCAGATGCACGCGCTGCTCATAACAACCTCGGTATGGAGCTATTTAAGAGTGGACGTTACGCAGCTGCTATCGATGCATTTGATCGAGCATTAGCAATACACAAAGATCCCAAGACTGAAACGAACAAAGCAGCAGCTCTTGTTGGTCTTGGAAAGCTAGACGAAGCGATGATCGTGTTTCGAAAGTCTTTGGAGCAAAATCCAAGGCTCACCGACGCACTGTATGGCATCGGCAATATCTATCAGCGAAAAGGTGATCTGCTTGCAGCTGCAGAGCAGTACCGAAAGACTCTCGACCTTGATCCTAAGCACATCAGCGCCAGGAATAATCTCGGTATCACATACATTCAATTGAAGGACTGGAGTAGCGCGATAGAAGCCTTAAAAATAGTGATTGCTCAGAAGCCGAGCTTTGTTGAGCCGTATTATAATCTTGCTGGTGTGTACGAAGAAAAAGGTTTGAAGAAAGAAGCCGAAGAGATGTATCAAAAAAGCATAGAGCTTTCTCCTCTTGATGCAGATGCGCTTTCACGACTTGCAAGCATGTTGTATGACAGAGGAGAAATCGATGAAGCAGCAGAACTTCTTACGAGAGCTCTTACGATAGATTCATCAAACCAAGCAGCGCTGTCTCTCGTTCTCAAGATGAGAGAAGACGGCGTGGCACAATAATTATATGTGAGAATTACGCGACGATTTCAATGAAGCTCCTATTTTTTGAAAGAAGATCCTGAAGAACTGACACTGGAGGCGTTTCATGGGAATCGCCGTTACTTTTTGCAAGCTTATGACCGTCTCTTGTCAGCATTGGTCCAACAAAGTGATCGACCATGTCAGGTGCAATATTATCCATAAGCTCACTCATTCTGGAGGCCTTTGGACGATTTCCAATTCCCCATGGGATTCCATAGTCACCGCCAAAGACATGGAGAACCTTTCCTTCGTGATGCTGCCTCGTCAGTAATCCATCTCGGATAGGATCAACGGTGTAGTGCATGGACCAGTTCATCTCGCCAAGCTGAGGGCGGATAAACAATCGTTCCGTTGTGCACCTTTGCGAAAGACAAGTGCTGAGAATCCCTACGGGACCTGCGCGAACATTGTCATCCGAACTTACAGAAGTCTTGCAATCACCACAGAACGGTCGTACGTATTGCATGCTGCCAGAGTCCGTAAAATCAAAAAGAGCATTGATCGCCTGCCTATTATTCCAAAGCATGCTGTAGAGAAGGCTGCCGTTTTGAGAATTATCTAGATTACTTTCTGATGAATCCTTCATGTAGTCCGACATGTGCTGAATGCACACACGGTTCATCATGTCGCTATCTCCAAGTTCCGACGAAACACGTCTCATAAAACTTGTCATAAGATCTTTCACCGTGTTGGCGGCACGGTAGTTAGGCAGACGAAATGTGTCATCACCTTCGCTATTGGCGAGCTTGTGGTGGTGTTCTCGATTGTCGACAAAGAACACGCCCTTTGCATGGGGATTTGCGTGCAGAGCTTGCCTGCCTTCAACATCGTCAAATAATGCCCTAAGTGCAGACTATGCCTTGTAGGGTTGATTCCCATCGTCACAACGTCTGCTCCCTGAGAAACTTCTTCGACAGTAGCGCCGTCTTTCACGTGGTGCAGCATTTCGGTGACTATACGACACTCTGTCATACTGTCAAAAAGTCCATTCATGTGTCTGGACAACCTACATCTAGGAGCGAAAATATGGTGGCCCAGGCCAGAATCGAACTGGCTACGCCTGCCTCTTCAGGGCAGCGCTCTACCAATGAGCTACCGGGCCACGCATGGAAACGTTGATGACGCAAAGAACAAACTCGAGCATTTCTTTCTCTAACGGCTGCATTGCAGCCTAGGCAATGAACTACCGGGCCACGCATGGAAACGTTGATGACGCAAAGAACAAAATCGTGCAATCAAGCCACTGAAACAAATTGCGCCCGGAAAGCATATCAGATAATCGAGGACTGAAAAGACTACGTATGAACGAGGTCAGACTTGGTCAGAGCATTGACTTTATGAGAAATAGTGATACCCTACATTTTCAAATTATTTCTTCATTCATGAGCGAAGCCCTATCACAACTCTCGGAAAGTCCAGAAGCAGCGGTAAACCGTGTACTTGTCAGTTTGCGCGAGCTGCATATTCAATCTGCAGAAGAGAGGACAGATGAAGAGCGCATTGCCGAAGGTATGAGCTCGCAAATCATTGGTGAAACGACACAAAGAGCGCTTCAGGCTCTAATTGAAGTAGAGGCCGCGAAACTGCGTACCCAAGAAGATGCTGAAGGCTGGGATGCCGCACGCTGTACACAAGAAATTGCTGCCATGAGACAACGCCTCACTGCTGACATTTTTAAGGAGCATTGGTTTGAATCCACATTATCGAAAGCTGATCACCCTATTCATGCAGCAACGTACGGCACATCGATGTTCCGCTACGACCTTCGCATGCTCATGACGGAGAATCCTTCACCTGAGCGTATCGATGAGTTTGCGTGGATTATGCTTGATGCAAACGGACTACGGTCTTTCAAAGACTGCACATCACATGATGAAACAACGCATTATCTGCAAGGTGTTGTGCGAATCTTGGTGAATGAAGAAAGTCCAACCCGAAAGAAGCTTGCGGCTCTTGGCATCAGGGCAATCCCGATGGCTACGGGTGGCGACGAGTTTGTGTTGTACCTTCGCGGTAAGAAACCGATCACACAGCAGATAATCGATGACACTGTGATTTCACTGCAAACGGAAATCTCCGAAAACAAAGAACTTCAGTCGATGTTGAATTTCGATGATGAAGGAGTCCTAAAGCAGTACGCCATGCCGTCCAGTGCTGAACGAAAAAAGTTTGACAAAATGGATCCCGCAGACAGGACGGAGCGACTTCGTACTATTCGCGCAACTTTGCCGGATGCCTTCACACCGTCTTTTGCCGGTGGTGGAGCATTAATGCGAGACGGAATGCTTAAAGCGATTGAACGAGATGAGCTCGACCTAAAAGGGGACGATGAAACCTTCCATACATTGCGCGAGAAAATTGTTCAGGCAACGATCGAACTTGCTGAATTAAGGCAAAAGAAAAATAAAGAAGCAGGACTTAAGAAGCTTGAAGTTGAAGATCCCAAAACGTTTGAATTTAGACTAAGAAATGGTGAAAGTCGAAAGTTGCATGCTCAGAAAATGGCGCTTGTTCGAGAAATTGAAGAATTTAGACGAAGGGTTGAACTTCTGATGCAAGAAGGACTCGCGGGAGAAGAATTGCTCAGGAATACTCTGAATGAAGCGTCGTAAGACGTTTGGCACCTTTCCATTCAAGGACTGCTCCTATTCGTCGTTCCATTGCGTCGGCAGGACGAAGAAACGCAACGTCAGTACCAGGGAGTACGTCGTAATGCCGTACGGCATCAATGTACTCAGGAACGTAGTACACATCTTCTTCAGCAGTCATCCAACCTTTCGCATCAAATCGTGATAGATCAACCGGACGAGAGTATGAGCGCAGAATCTTTTTACCTTTTGGTTCGGCATACTCGTGGAAGAACGTCATCGCGAGTTCACGAATACTGCGGTAGATAGGATCTCGATACCGGCAGGTGCCGTGATTTGTTTTGCTGATCGCGCCCCACATGCCTTTTCTCTGAAAGACTGCAATGACGTGGTCATCATCCTCGTCAGTTACTTTCAGATCCATCACCAGTGGTTTATGTCCCTGAAGCCTAAGAGCGAGTGCGGCGAGCATTGCCCCCTCCATACAATGCGCTGTTCGCTCACGCAAAACGCGGCGAGGGGACATGTACGTCTCCCCATTTTTTTCAAAGTTTATCGGAAGAGCATCAAGAAAATCTTGAATCTTCGGTGCAGTATTCAAGCTGCGAAGAATTTTCAGTTCTTGAGTAGTCAGTCCGTACATGGAACAAGTATAGCGCCTACATCAAGAATTCTTTCACCGAGCGGTTACCAATGAAGATATCGTCACCCGCCTGCATCTCTTTCGTGAGAGCGCGAATAAGACCAATGCGCTGCGCAACATCACGAAAACGACTTCTGCTGCTTGGATTTTTAAAGTCTGTCATCGTCGTAAACTGCTCCAAGCGCTTACCGCGAATAAGGAGGCCGTTTGTCACACGTTCAATGCGGAAAGCTCCCATTTTCTCGGAAAGAAGATGAGGCTGAATGACTGGCAAATCTTTTTCATCGAGGGGCTGTTCGGCAAGCTTTGCGCGTTTTTCTTTTTCCTCAAGCACGACAGGAAGTAATTTTTTCATAAGGTCTTCAGTTCCAGCATGCGTTGCTGCAGACACTGTCGCAAACACTTTAATCTTGGCTTTCTTAAGCGCATCTGTCCATGGCTTGGCATCGCCATGCACGATGTCGATTTTGTTGAGTACAACGAACTCTGTTTTCTTTGCGAGCTCAGGCGAAAATGATTTCAGCTCTTTTCGAATGGCCTTGTAGTCGGCGATGATGTCATCTCGACTGACATCCAAAAGATGAAGAAGAATTCCGCAACGTTCGATATGACGAAGGAATTGGAATCCGAGTCCTTTGCCATCACTCGCACCTTCGATGAGCCCCGGCACGTCACACAAGACGAATTCACGATCAAACACTTTCACGACACCAAGGTTTGGTACGAGAGTCGTAAACGGATAATCCGCAATTTTTGGACGAGCCCTCGAAACCGCAGCAATAAGCGATGATTTACCAACGCTCGGATAACCGATGATGCCAATATCAGCAACAAGTTTCAGTTCCAAACGCACACGTCTTTTTTCACCAGGCTCGCCGAGCTCTGCAAAATCAGGAGCTTGGCGAACAGATGTCTTGAAGTGCGCATTTCCAAATCCTCCTTTGCCGCCTTGCCCTGCGATGAGCTGATCACCGACATTATGAAGGTCCGCGAGAAGTCGCGGATTTTTTTCATCGGCGTAGTCATAGACAATTGTTCCCGGTGGAACGAGCAGATACACATCTTCGCCATCCAAACCCGCACAGTTTTTGCCGAGGCCTTTGCCACCGTCTTTTGCTTTAAATCTTTTACGGCTTGCGAAATCTGTGAGCGTATCGGTATTTGGATCAGCCTTAATGATGATATTGCCCCCGCGTCCGCCATCACCGCCGGCTGGTCCGCCTTCAGGCACGTACTTCTCACGGCGCCATCCAACATGGCCGTTTCCTCCGTTACCTCCGGAGACATCAATGGTGGCGTGATCAAGAAACATAGGCTTATTCTACACGTTTCCTCATAAATTGCCTCATCATAACTAAGTTGTCGTAGTAGGTGTTGACGAAGAGCCATTGGCACTCTAAACTAGTGAGTGCTAATACAGCATTCCCCCGAATATTATGTCCAAAATCATCGGTATCGATCTCGGTACCACAAACTCATGCATGGCGGTCATCGAAGGCGGTGAGCCTCAGGTGATCCCAAACAGTGAAGGAGCCAATACAACGCCGTCCGTTGTCGCTTTTAAAGATAACGGCGAAGTTCTTGTCGGCATCGCTGCAAAGCGCCAAGCCGTCACAAATCCGAAGAACACCGTCTTTTCTGCCAAGCGTTTCATCGGACACCGTTTTGATGAAGTGAAAAAAGACGCAACTCACATGCCTTTTGAAGCAAAGGCAGGCAAAGAGGGGAGGGCAGTGATCTCGGTGAATGGCAAAGACATGATGCCGCAGGAGATCAGCGCCAAAGTTCTCATGAAGCTCAAGAAAGATGCAGAGGCGTTCCTTGGTACAACTGTCTCGAAAGCAGTCATCACCGTTCCTGCATACTTTGACGACAACCAGCGCCAGGCAACGAAAGAGGCTGGTGAAATCGCTGGTCTTGAAGTTGTCCGTATCATCAATGAGCCAACTGCCGCAACACTTGCGTACGGGTTGGATAAAAAGAAAGAAGAGAAAGTAATTGTCTACGACCTTGGAGGAGGAACATTTGACGTCACTGTCCTAGAACTTTCTGGAGATGGACACTTTGAGGTGCTTTCCACAAACGGTGACACACACCTTGGCGGTGATGACTTCGACCAACTCATCGTAGAGTGGTTGCTTTCAGAATTTAAA
>JAKFXO010000081.1 GCA_021731345.1 Candidatus Peribacterales bacterium
TGTATCATCAACGATAATAATTCCTCCTTTCACAACGAATGGGTTAGATAGAACGAGTGCATCAAACTGACTTTTTTCATCATGTGCTGCATCATAAAAAAGAACTCCGATCTTTTCTCTATGCTTCATCTTCATATACTCCCTCCAATCACTGTCGAAGAATTCATGAAAGGATGAACGCAACGTCGTAAAGCGATCCATAAAAAATTTCCTCGGTCCACCGAACTGCACGAACGAATCAACCCCAATACAATGCTTATCTGAATTTGCTGCCATCCCAGCAAACAAAGAAAAGCCTCTCCATACTCCTATATTCAGATAACACGTGTTCGCTGGCATGTGTCGCACACACTCTTGAATGACTGCTCCAACGGCAAGAGTAGACATTTTTCTTGTCTGAGCCGCCTTTCGAAGCGCCCTCAAGCGACTTGAGCCCAGGAAAGGAATGATCGTGTTGCATCGATCTGCGATGCGCTGGGGCAGGCTCAACGAATGCGTGCAAAAAGGCGATACCCAACGCGGAGCTGGCTGCAAAGGCTGCAGGCAGCGAAATGAAATGGTGGAAAGGGTGTCTGCCAGTGACATCTCTTTCACTGTAGCGACCGAGCGCAGAACCGCAAAACTTGGTAGCATCCATCCGTGCAGTACCACTTTGCCACCGACTGGTTCAATTCCCATATCCCCTCGTGGAAAGAAAAGTTGGGGGGCTTTGCAGGCATGCCGAACCTGCAAGCACTTGAAGTAGGCAGCTTTGAAGGCAGAAGTGCGGTATGGCTACTCGAAAACCTGCTAACCCATGAAAGTTCTCATCTGACATGCGTTGATGCATTTGAAATGGACTCGGAATTTAGAGAAATTTGCGATCGCATGAAGCTCGATATCCCTCATGATCTCGATATTGAAGCGAATTTTGATGCAAATATTCTCGCCACAGGAGCGTCGAAAAAAGTGACAAAGCTCAAGGGATGGTCGACGGAAATGCTACGGACACTCCCTCTCCATTCGTTCGATCTTATCTATATCGACGGGTCACACACTTCGCGTAACGTGCTGACCGATGCGGTGCTGTGCTGGGACTTATTGAAACTGAACGGCATCCTTATTTTCGATGATTATCGCTGGAATCCATTTACGGAAGATGTCTTGATGGGGCCGAAGAAAGCCATCGATGCATTTATGGAATGTTTTGACGGTGAATATGTTTTGCTCCACATGGATTACCAAGTGATGCTGCGTAAAACGAAAAATATCCGTGACGTTGTGCGCTCGCTTTCCGACCGTCCTACATGAAAGTGCGAACGATCTCGTGGGCAAGAAATGAATGTGATATTTTGGAAGCTTTTGTACGTCATCATGCTCGCTTTTCCGACGTTTTTATCGTGCTACACCGTTGTATCGATAACTCAGAGGAAATCTGACGCCAGCTTGCAGCGGAAGGACTACCGGTACAGTGGCGGACAGACGAGAGGCTCATCCACGAACAGAGTGTTGTCATGAGCGAACTCATGAGAGAGGCATTGAGAGATGGTGCCGACTGGGTGCTGCCGCTTGATGCGGATGAATTTTTGCATGGCGATGTGATCTCCGTACTGAAAGCACAAGGTTCTGATGCACGAGTGATTCGTACGCCGTGGAAAGGCTACGTACCAACGCAAAATGATGACGTATCGGAGCACAATGTGCTCAAAAGAATCACTCATCGTCGCAGCCATGAGTATCCGCGTTGGTACAAAATGATGATTCCAAAAACGACCGATACTAGTGCGGGGCTTTGCTTCGGAAATCATGCTCTCATCGATGTCGCAGGTAACCGGATGCCACACACTGATACACCGCTTGCTGTTGCGCATTTCCCCATTCGATCCACAGGCAAGTCATGCGAAAAACGTTTGGAGGATGGCTGTCCTACACGGCTGACCCAACGCATGCATACGGAGGCTCTTTTCAGTGGAAAGCCCTCTATGAAAAAATGAAATCAGGACACAGGCCGACCCCTGCCGAACTGACACAGCTCGCCATGGATTATGCGACAGAAAAACAGTGGTACACACTCCCAAAAACTTTTGCAGATGGACCACTACCGAGTTACGACCCGGATGAAAGACCTCTCGGCGAAGCCATCATCATCTCTGACCCGATCCCCTGCGACTTCACGGTGAGGTATGAAGCCAAAGACGCAGAACCCATGAGAGTACTTCTGGAAACCGCAGAAGATATAGCACTCGCATACGCTGATGTTCTCCGCAAAAAATCTTAGTTCAGCTGCGGACGGATTTTGCGAAGCATGAGCAAAATCGGAAGACTTAAACGGAAGAATCCTGATGTTCTCCAAACGGCAACGCCGTCTTCAGCTTGCGAAGGGCAATCAAGATATTTGCCCGTGAAGATCACCTGCGGTATTTTGCCCGAAAAACTGAGAAACAAATCATCCCAATGAGAAAATTTCCACTGTTCTGTATTAGGACGATAACCGGCTTCGCGTGCAATCGCGAAGAAATTTTCTACATGTTCAGATGTGAACGCATAAATACGATTGAGAATGTCGACCTTCTGCGTACGGTCATTGATATTGTGATACAGCATACCTCTCCATGAGTCATAAATTTGGCCCGCAATGCCGTAGGGACGTGATGGATCCGCTCGAAGTGATTCGCACACCATTTCTAACTGAGAAGGCTTTACGAACAAATCATCATCCACAGCAAGAAACTTACTGTACGACGTTTCACGAGCTGCAATGCCATAACGAACATGCGCGGGTTTGGCAGTTACTTGTTCAATAACGGTGATACGAGGATCACGAACAGTCATCCAATCAGACATGCGATATGCAGGATTGTTATTGGATACGATGACCTTGGCGATGGAGGGAGTTCTGAGGAGAACTCGCACGATCGTATCAATGTTATAGGGACGGCGAAACGAGAGGACGATGGCAACCATGTCAGGCTTACGAAGAATTGGCAGTTCTTCTGAGAACGCTTCTTTGTGCCATGCTCGATATGTCTGTAGCCACTGGTAACGATCTCGCACTGAAAGCTTGCCCCCAAAAGAGGCAATGCGCCGGAGCGGTGCGAGTATTCGCATACGCCCCGGACACTACCACATATTGTACGAATTAATGACGCAGAGCCTCATCAAAGCTCGCACGCACCTGATCCTTCAGAGCACCGTTACCGGAAGCGTTGAGCATTTCATTGAGCGTTGAAATGATGTTTTCTAGCTGATACACAACATCAGAGACACGGCTGCAGTCTTTGTTCTGCGTTGTGCAGCGAACAGATACCTCGTTTGCAAGCGTGGAAGTTGCAGCGTACATCGCACGAAGGTTAGACGTAGAGAAATCCGCAGCATCCAAAGTATCGAATGCGGCAGGAAGAGCAGCAAGCATGCGCTCAGACGAAGCGAAGATCGACGACGCAGTCGGAGCATGTGCAACGCTAACGGAAATGGAATGATCTTTGACGTATGTCTGTACTTCCATGACGAGCTCTTCAAGCTTCTCAGCAGAAAAATCTGCAATGTCCATTGATGCCATTTTCTCGTCCGTGGTAAGAAGCTCCTGCGCCTCAACAATCTTCGCAACGAAATACTCACGCTCCTTATCAGTGAGTGCATCGGATGTCTTCAAGATAGAAAGCTTACGTACAACATCCGTAGCAGCACCTTGGATAACTTCCTCTGTCTCTGCAATAGCAGCAGGTCCTTCAAAACGCTCAATAAGAGCAGCTTTGACCTGCGTCTCTTCGGCAGGTGTCAACGGAGCAGCGATTTCAAGAACCTCTCGAATGTCAGCCGGAAGAACTTCAGGTACTGACTCATCATCTGCAATTGCCTCAAGGCGCTTAGCATTCTGATCATCAGCACACTTGGTGCGATCCGTCACCCAATCGCCTACGTCATCAAAACATCCCGCTTCATCCAGAGAAGCAACCGACGATACGGAAGATGCTACTGGAGCGGCAGCCCTGAGATGTCCGGGAGCATCACTGTTCGAGCGTTCCCACGACCACTTCCCATCTTTCCAGTACCAAGCCCATCCCTTCTCATAGGTTTCCTCATCGGTCACAAGCTGCCAACCGGCTTCCTGTGTCCAAATCCAACGATTACGCCTGTTGTCTTTATTTGCACGAAAGAGTGCAAGGCCTCCATCACCGTTACCCTCACCAGTATTCGTTAAAACGGTGTTTGAAGCAGATGATAATCTCCAGTCGACATCACCTCCTGGATCTGCGAATGCTAGTGAGCCAAAGCGTACGGCTGTCAGGGTGAGAAGTGTCACGGCAAGCATCGACTGCGTTCCAATAAGAACACGATGATGAGAACGAAGGTAGTTCTTGGACATACGTCGGTGGGGAATGTGTATTTGTACGAACATTATACAATATCTTTAGAGGTAAAGCCAGTATGGTCTAAAACGACGAAATATGCTACAATAAGCAGATTCTGTGCACACCAACACCGCATCAGTATCGGCAAAGGCAAAGCTTCGTGCACTGACGTGGGGACTACCTCTCATGCTTGCGATGCTCCCAATCGGACTTCTCAGCGTGTATTCATACCGCATAGCATCTGATTCTGTTCGAAGCATCATCCGTGCGGAAGACATGTCGCAGACCGGAGGCATCGGCGTTCTTTTGCAGCAAGACATCGGCAAAACTGTCTCGCTTGCCGAAGCGTTTGGATCAGCTCAAGGCACTCTGAAAGCACTCGCTGAAGATGATTCACTGGCACTTATGACGAGGCTAAAAGCGCTTACCCTTGCCTTCCCTGCGCTTGGCAGTGCGGCCATTGCAGATACGAAAGGACTCATTATCGCTTCGTATCCAACACATATAGGCTCATCTGGAAACACTGCGGAAGTTGAGCTTGTTGAAAAAACAATCGCTAGCGGCAAACCACAAATTTCTGAAATTCATGAATCTCCAACAGGAAGTGGGATCGTAGTTTCCGTTGCAGCGCCAATGTTCGGAAGTGGCACAACAAACGTCGTCATTCTCCGATATCGAACAGAACAAATGTCGAAGTGGTTTTCTGGTATCGATATCGCATCCGGCAGTTCGCTCTTCATTCTCGATCATCACGGAAAAGTGGTTGCTCGCGCCGGCATACGTGAAGCAGACGTCGCAGAAAAAAGCCCAGAAGTACGTAAAGCGCTGGAAGGAACTCTTCATACATCGGAGTACGCTGATCCGCACGGAAGCATGATGGTCGGTACATTCCTGCCCGTTTCGATTGGAAAAAATACGTGGGTCATCATTGCTGAAAAACCAACGAGTGTTGCGTACCGAGATCTTGAACGCGTTCGCACAAATATTGCTTTGGCTGGTGGATTTCTGACACTCGTGACGCTGTGCATGGTGATCACGCTTGCGCGCACGCACGCACGAAACATCCGACTTAACAACGAACTCAAAGACAAAAATCTGAAACTGCAAGAAACAGCGGCCATTGTTCAGAGTTCCAATGACGCGATCGTCGGCTTTATGCGCGATGGAAAAATCAGGACATGGAATGCCGCTGCCGAAAAAATATTTGGCTGGAAGTCTGATGACATCATGAGTCAGTCAGTAGCCATGATCATTCCAAAGGAAAAGCGTGATGAATTTGCCGAGTTACTGACGAAAGTGAATGCCGGTGAAACAATTCAAAATTTTGAAACAATTCGTCAAAAAAAGGATGGAACGATAGTGCCAGTATCAGTGACCCTCTCCCCTATTCGAGATGAACATAAAAACGTCGTCGCAGTCTCATCTATTGATCGCGACACCACAGAACGTAAGCGTATAGAGCAAATGAAAGATGACTTTATCTCATTTGTAAGCCATCAATTAAAGGCACCTATTACAGCCATTCGCTGGACTCTTGAGTCCATCGTGGACGGTGACTATGGTGACATTCCTGAAAAAATGAAACAGCCGCTCGAAGAAATTCGCGGTGTAAACGTCCAAAACTTCCAGCTCGTGAATGATATCTTGAACGCTTCACGAATCGACCGCGGTGTCATCGCTGTCGAGACTAAACCGATGCTCCTGTCGGAGGTCATCACACGATCCCTGCGAGACTATACAGTTGCGATTAAAAAAGCAGGCCTCACGCTGACAGTGATCGATGCCCCAGAGCCGCTGACTGTACTCGTCGACCTAGAAAAAGCGGCGGAATCCGTGACCAACAGCCTGAGTAACTCTATCAAACATACGAAAACTGGAGGACTCACCGTGAGATCGTATCGCGATGGTGACTTCGGTTGCATTGATGTCTCTGACACCGGAGAAGGCATGCCACAAAACATCATTGATAAGCTCTTCACACGTACGGGTATCCTCGGGACTAATACTGTCGCTGAAAAGAGCGCAGGACTCGGCCTCTACATCGCCAAACACTTCATGGAGATCCAGAATGGCGAAATTCGAGTGACGTCTACGGTTGGAAAAGGCACAACCTTCACATACCGCCTGCCGCTGGCCAAAGCTAATACTTGATAAAAATATCAATTTATAGTATAATATTCATGAAACACATACCCAAATCCACCATGAAGAAACGCCCAGCCATTTCCGCATCGGTAGCGCTCGTCTCGATGATGTTCGGCGCAGTAGCCGGCGCATTCTATGATGAAATGGTCTCTCTCAAGCGAGAGCTGCAGCTCTACGAGTCTGCACATGCCTCTGACTTCGGCGACGTCCTCTCGCAGCTTGATGAGATCACGGGTTCCGTCTTCACAGACGTCAAAGATAAGGATTGGTTCCAACCGTACGTCACATCACTCGCTGAGTGGAACATCGTCTCTGGTTATAAGGATGCGCAAGGAAAATCTACGGGCATGTTTAAGCCAGGTAACTCCGTCACTATTGCAGAAGCTTTAAAAATGGCGATGAAGGCAGCAAAGGTAGATGAATCTACCTGCACCGCGAAACCTACACATAAAGAAGCTATCGGCCACTGGGCACAAATGTACGTAACCTGCGGAGAAAAAATGGGTCTACGTATTTTCAAGTCCGAGACTGTCGACCTCAACCGTTTGGCAACGCGCGCTGAAGTCGTAGCTATTGTGCTCGATACGTTTGGTGACAAAGTTCCTGCCATGTTCTCTGACTTCACCGACACTACGAAGTCTCCATACGAATCCGACATCGCATACGCCAATATCCTTGGCATCGTCTCCGGCGACAAAAAGACTGACGGCACCCCGAAGGGAACGTTCCGTCCTGGTGCAGCCATTAACCGCGCCGAAGTGACGAAGGTCGTCTATCAGCGCCTCAAGATTGAAGCCAAAAAAGAGCTCGCTTCACAGGGCACTCCAGCCATTTAGGCTAGGGTAAGACCTTCGCAAGATTTGTCGTATCGATCATCATGATGCGTGGGAGTTTGAAAAAATCATCCTTCTGCGTAGCCCAACGTGGATCCATGATGGAGCCTGTGACGTAGCCCGCTTTGGCCGCTCGTTCACGAACCGTTTTATTGGAAGCAGTCGAAGGGTACGCGATGTGACGAACTGGCTTACCCGTCACAGCCTCGAGTGCAGCTTTGCTTTCAAGAAGCTCCTGATCAAGTCGCTTCAGTGACAAATTCGTCATAGTTGCGTGGTCGATGGTATGCGATTGAATATCCATGCCTGCATCGGACATCTCCTTCACCTGAACTTCGGGAATGAATCCTTTATTCTGCAGGCGATTTGTAACGAGGTAAAAAACACCTATTTGATTGTTCTTTTTGAGTTCTGGAAACGCAAGTGAGTACTGGGTTGCGTTGTTATCATCAAAAGTGATAACGATGGGCTTTGCCGGACCTTCGATCTCCCCCCTCATAATTGCAACATACGTATCAAGGTTGATAGTCGTATAACCGCGATCTTTGATCCATGTGAGCTGCTTAGAAAAAACATCCGGCGAGACTGACATTTTGTAGCTCCATGTAGAGATCGGATACGATTTTGTCGCGCGAATGTGATGATAGACAAGAATTGGAACTTTTTTGACCGATGCCAAGGATGAGGCTGACGACGCAGCATCGCAAGAGTCAGCGGTTGCAAGGCCTGCAACCGAAACAGCCATGACGATCGTAAGAAACGCTCCAAGAATGACTGATTTCTTCATGGAGCTCAGTGTACCAGACAATCCAAAGGCTCGCAGTGCTGGAAAGTAGCATCGCTCCAAGGATTCCATTACAGTCTGTGAAATGGATCAAATAACGGTACATCGAAATTTCAAGCGATGGAACGA
>JAKFXO010000095.1 GCA_021731345.1 Candidatus Peribacterales bacterium
ATAACATAAAACTACTAAATTAGCGAATTAGGGGATATGCTTACGAAGGTAGCGATTCTGCGTACTTCTTAAAGTTATCAAGGATTGCCTGCCAGCCATCGCGTTGCATCTCTACTGGGTTTTCAGTTTCCGTTTCAAACGTTTCGGTGATGATCACTGCACTGTCTTGCTTCGCAAAACTTACCGACACTTTACGGTTATCTTCGAGGACATATTCCAGTAGCTCGCCGCGTACGATCTTCGTAAACGTTCCGACAAAATCAAATCCGATGCTTCCGTCTTTTGCTTCCATTCGTGAGAGAAATTTTCCGCCCTGCTTCAGGTCAACACTGGCATGACTCGTGTGCCAGTCTGCTGACGCAGCGTTCCACTTCACGATGTGCTCTGGCTTCGTCCAGTAATCCCACGCGTCGTGTGGTGAAACGTTGACGAGAGCGGTGACGGTGATGGAGGTGTTTGGCATAGAGGAGCAGTATACGACTTTGCGAAGTCCATTGTGAATTTGTCAAACTTCAAAAAGCGTGAGATATATTCTTTGAAGTTTCACAGTGATGTATGAGTGGAGCTCCTTATGGGAGCGTATCGCAGAATATTCTGAACTACGGTTAGGGTGTGACTCCTGAGGGCAAAGTTGACTAAATATCAAAAAGTGATATAATATTTTTATGCAGGAAATGAATAATGAGCGACGGGCAGAAATGATTGCGGATGGCCTCGCGGAAGTAAGTCTATCTTGGCGAGAGATAGAGGACTGGAATCCTCAGGAGTGCGCTCTAGAAAACATGGATGCTGCAATAGCGGTTATTAAAATAGTAAAAGGAGAACCGCCTGAAGAGGGTTTTGAAGAGCAGAAATTACGGACAAATGGTGTGGTTGGTCGTATCATTAGCCATTTTCTCCAGGTCGCGAATAACAAATTTTCTCCGTTCACCGGGCTTGCGGAAGAACTCGCATCCGATCAGCTTGTGAAGAGAGAGATCGTTGCGATAAGGGATGTGGAAGTGCAAGAGGCCGTTTTGGATGAGTTGGCTCGTCGTATCACGGAAGCTGCTGAGATGAGAGACGTGCCTGAAATTGATCAATTCGGATGGACACCTGATAATAGCAAGCTGGATTTCGAAGTTATGGAACTCGCCTCGGCTTTGATAAGGGAGCGATTCAAAAGGATCTTCAAAAATACTCTTCAGTTTGGAAGAGATGATAAATAGAGGAATCGTCTAAAATAACAGTCTTTTATTTGGAGCGGGTAGCGAGAATCGAACTCGCGTCTGCGCCATGGCAAGGCGCCGTACTACCATTGTACGATACCCGCGGAAAAAAAGAGCCTCTGGATGCTACAGAAGACAGTTCAAAGAGGCAAGACGCACCAAAAATCGTCTCAGAGGGGCTTCACATCGATGATATCTCTAGAGCGCTCCATCTCCGCTCTGAGGGCTTTTGTAGCGCTTAGGAAGAACAATACAGCTGTGACGATGATCGCTGCATCGTCCATCTCTCCTACAATTGGCAAAAAGTCTGGAATGAAGTCGATCGGCATAATGCCGTACAGCAACCCTCCACCAAGCAGAGCCTTGGCAGAAAATGGCGTGCGTTTATGAAAGACAACCGACAGCGCGATCTTTGTTTTATCCCACAAACTCAATGGACGTTGATACGGCATGCAGTGAGTATACCTGCTTATTCCTTCCTCTTCTTTGGCTTGGGTGCAGGTAATGCAGCGGCTGTGATGCGAATGAGTTCCGTGAGCCACGCACGGTCTTCCCATTTATTTTCTTCAATAAGAAGAAATGGTTTCGACCCCGGATACGGGGGAGCCTCTTCCGGATTCTCAGCATACGTCTTCCCTGCATCTGTTGGTTTCACGAATAGTTTGTCATCGCAGATAAGTGCCACAACTTTTTCGTTGCAGTACAGCGCGTACTCTCCGAACATTTTTTTGTGTCGCACAGCACCTGCGTCAGAGACTTGCTCTGTCAGAAAGTCTGCGGTTTCTTGACGCGTTGCCATGCAAGAGGGGAATGGCAGTACTTTATATTAGCTCGCTACAGACGCACATGTTTTTCGGCTTATGAACGCTCACAACCCTTTTCTTTTTTTTCAGCCAAGAGTATACCGGATAGGACTTCCGTCAGCCTTATGAAGGAAAAGCTACTTACAAAGGCCGATGCCTTGCTTGGCAAAAAGCAAGACAACGAACTGAGGCAACTTTTGAGTGGTCAGGACTTTCACGTCATTGCGCAGGTTGTGGACAGTTTGACGCACGGAAAAAGAAAAACGTTTGCATTACTCCCTCCCGAGAAACAGGCCGAGGTAGCCCTCGCGCTGAATGAGGATAGCAAGAAGCGCATCTTCCCACGGCTTTCTGATGCGGTCGTTGCGCGGTTTCTCCATTTCAATGACGAAGATGATGCGACCGATATCCTGCAGTATCTATCGTCAGCACGTCGCAATTCCATTCTTCTTTCCATGAAGGAGGAAAAGCGTCGCAAGATTGAAAAACTTCTGCGCTTCGGCTCCGAGACCGCTGGTGGTCTGATGGATTTGAACTTCATCATCATTCGTCCGTCGTACACATTTCACGAGGTGATGGAAAAAGTGCAGCGGCATGTGGAAGGGAAGCGCGACATGCCGACGGTGCTCGTCATTAGTGAGTCGGGGATTGTCGAAGGATTTATTCCTGAACGCGTTCTCTTGTTCCCACCGCAGAATGCAAAGGTTGTCGATCAGATGATTCCGCTTACGGTTGTATCGCACAAAGTTGACCGTGAAAAAGTCATGCAACTCATGTCCAAAACACGATCGGAATTGCTCTGTGTTGTGGATGAAAATGAACAGGTTCTTGGCATCATCCATTTGCGCGACCTCATGAAAGTAGCGCAAGCAGAAGCCACGGAAGACATCTATCGCTTCGCGGGTGTGGACGTAGATGAACATGCGCTCGACCCCGTGCTGAGCAAAGTGAAGCGGAGATATAACTGGCTCCTCATCAACTTGCTGACAGCATTTCTTGCAGCATTTGTTGTCTCGCGTTTCGAGGATACGATTTCTCGCTTTGCGATTCTGGCGGCGTACATGCCGATCGTTGCAGGTATGGGAGGAAATACTGCCACGCAAGCACTCGCCGTTGTTGTCCGAGGTCTTGCCATGGGGGATATCGGATGGTCGAAGGCCAAGCGAGTCGTGTTCAAGGAAGCGTGTGCTGGAACCATCAATGGTGTGATCACCGGTTTTTGCGCTGCACTTGTTTCTGGTTACTTCGGAGCACCACTTATCCTTGGCGTTATCTTGGCTGCGGCCATGATCATCAACCTCTTCGTTGCCGGATTCTTTGGCGCTCTTATTCCGTTCGTTCTCAAGCGCCTCAAGATCGACCCAGCTATTGCTAGTAGTGTCTTCGTGACCACGACCACTGACGTCTGCGGTTTCTTGGCTTTCCTCGGCCTTGCGACCATTTTCATGGGTTAGAAGGGGTTACCGTGGCGTCTAGCCTTCCCGACTGTGTTTTTGGGCATGTCCCGACATTGTAATTTTGGCTTCAGTGTGGTAAAATAATTGGATTTATGTCCATTAAATTTTGCCGTCGGCTTTTGGTCATTGGGGCGTTCGTTCTGTTTGTGCAGACCGCTCATGCTGCATGTGCGCCGGATGAGCAGCCTTGCGGAACGCTGTGTATCGATGCGCGCCAGCTTTGTATCCTCGAGCCGGTACCCGGTGGTCCTCAGGTCGTGAACCCTGGAGGGGCTCCACTCGCTGTCTTCTTTGGCTATGTGAACTCCGGACTTTGGCAGTGGGCATTCATGATGGGGGTTGCGATTGCCGTGCTCAATGGCACCATCGGAGGATTGCAGATCGTCATGAGTAACGGTGACAGCGGCAAAGTAGATGCTGGAAAGACCCGCTTCATATCGTCCACGCTCGGACTTGTCATGCTACTTCTTGCAGGAGTGATTTTAGAATTCATCAACCCAATTGGCTTCGACGCTATATGAAGAAATATCTCGTTCCAGCATTGGCAGCATTTGTTCTTGCAGTTATCCCGCATGCAGCACAGGCACAGCTCTGGATTTACTGTGGAGGACTTCCGAGCTGCGGCCCGGGATTCACGGAGCATTTCTCGAGCGCGCTCAACTTGCTCCTCGATCGTTTCCCGAACTACGTCTACATGCTCGGCGTGCTGTTTATCATGATTGGAGGCGTCTACATGGTCATCAGCGCAGGTGATGCGGAGAAGGTTACGAAGGGAAAGAATACGATCATCTGGGCAGTCATCGGAATTTTTGTCATGCAGTTTGCAGACACGGTCGTGAATTTCATCATCATCCCGGAAGTGAATACGAGAAACGGTGCGACGGATCTTGTGGCGTCCATCACGATCACGCTCATCAACGATATTCTCATCCTCATCTACATCGGAGTACTCGTTGTCGCGGTCATCAGTGGTATGCGCATGGTGCTCGCGTTTGGTAAAGAAGAGGAATTTAAGAAAGGCAAAGATGGTCTCTTTTGGGCCGCTGTAGGAGCCATCATCATCAACCTCGCACAGGCCATCGCAAACGTTTTCTGTCTTACGTACCCCGGAGAATGTTACATCGCCTAGCCGCCACCCTTATCGGCATCCTCATTCCGACTGCTGCACACGCGCAGTACCACATCACGAATACGGGTTGGAACTGCCAAGGCTTTTTGTATTGTAACGGCGGCGCACCACCGACGAATATTGTTGTCATCATTACGATGAATATCATTAGTGGTGTCTCTGCTTTCATTGGCGCCCTCGCTGTTGTGATCTTTTTCTATGGTGCCATTCGTATGGCGGCGTCTCAGGGGCAGGAGGGCAAGGAAGCTGGTAAGAAAGCACTTATTTGGGCGTCTTTCGGACTTGCTGCCGCACTTCTCACAGGCGCGATCATCGCGTACGTCAACGACTACATCTACGCCATTGCCTAAAGTAGGGGCTGAGCTTTGAGACGTTTTTTTGGCGTGAATCTGCTACGATCGTTGCGATCATGTCACGCCAGTACATCACAACGGCTATTGATTACCCGAACGCTGCGCCGCATATGGGACACGTTTTGGAAAAAGTGCTGGCTGACGTCATGGCACGTTGGTTCAGGCTGAGGGGTGATGAGGTGAGGTTTCAGATTGGCACGGATGAACACGGCATCAAGATTCAGCAGACCGCTGATAAAGAGAAGCTCACGCCACGGCAGCTTGTGGATCGGAACGTTCCAATCTTTGAGGAGCTTTATAAAAAACTCGGCATTTCCGCCGATGTTTTCATTCGAACATCTGACGAAAAAAAACACTGGCCAACGGTGAAGGAGCTCTGGAAGAAATTGCAGGCGGCAGGCGTCCTCGAAAAGCGTACGTACACTGGTTTCTACTGCGCAGGCTGTGAGAGGTTCCTTACGAAGAAAGATTTGGTGGAGGCCATGTGTGATATTCACAAAGTAAAGCCGCAGGAGGTGAAAGAAGAGAACTGGTTTTTTAAGCTCTCGGAGGAAACCGAATGGCTCAAGAAACTTTTGAAAAAAGAGTACAAAATCATTCCGCAGTTTCGTGAAAACGAGACCATGGCGCTCCTTGAGAGTGGCCTTGAAGACGTGTCATTCTCGCGCCCAAAGAGCAGTCTTACGTGGGGTATTCCGGTGCCTGGTGATGAAGGGCAGACGATGTACGTGTGGTGCGATGCGCTCACGAATTATATTTCCGGCCTCGGATACTTTACGGATCACGAAGAGAAGACATGGTGGGATGATGCGACGGTGACGCATGTCATCGGCAAAGATATTGCACGTTTTCATGCGCTCATTTGGCCTGCGATGCTGAAGCATGCGGGAGTGAAGGTGCCGGATCAGCTCGTGATTCACGGATTTCTGACGAGTGAAGGGCAGAAGATGAGTAAGTCGCTTGGAAACGTCGTGAAGCCGGATGAAGTGCTGGCGCATTTTGGCGGCAATCCCGATCCGCTTCGGTTTTATTTGAGTCACGAAGTTCCGGTCGGTAACGACGGAGACTTCAGCTGGAAGCGCATCGATGAAGTGTATGTCTCCAAGCTCGGAAACCAGCTCGGAAACATGCTCAACCGCGTGCTTGTGATGCTCAAGAAAGAAAACACAGACCTCACGATTCCAGCTGCAGCAGAGGACGCCGCAGCGACGAAGAAACAGTGGGCTGATTTTAGTGAAAAGCTTGATGCGTTCGATCTGCACGGAGCACTACAACATGTCGTGACAGGTGTTGATGCCATGAACCGTGCGTTCAACGCAGCGGAGCCATGGAAGCTAACGGGTGAGAAGAAAATAGAAGCGCTCTCTACGTTTGCAGAATGCCTGCGTCATGTGTCGCTTATGGTTCTGCCGTTCATTCCTGGGACAGCACAGAAGATGGCGATGCAGCTAGGTCTACCGTATGCCGATGCCATGCTTGACCCAGCATTCGTTCTTACCGATGCGCTGAAGCAGTGGAACGGCGTGAAGGATTGGAAGCGAGTAGGGGAGCCTGCAATTTTGTTCCCACCGCTAGAGAAAAAGCCGGCGTAACGAGAAAATAAAGTTGCGTTCAGTTCGGGGGCTGATACATTTGCGCACCCATGAAGATTTCATCGACTCCAGACACAGGCGTTTCTGTTCGCGACTTACCTCCGGGACTCGCTGGCGTGCATGGCACGGATGTCATGCTACCAAACGGTCAGTCTGTGTATTTGCAGGGTGCTTCTCGTGACGCGCATGTTCTCCTTCAAGATGAAATCGATAGTATCGTTCAACAAATGCCTGTGGCCCTCCCGACTGCTGTACTCCTGAAGATCGCAGCGGATCAGTATTGTCGTAGGCTCATGGAAATGGTGAAAAGCGCTGCGTAGACGCTTTTTCGTGATTGTGATACAATGCCGGTACTCTCAGAAGCGAGATCCCGGAACTAACGCACGAAGCTACGGTGAGGGGAGGAGCGAAAGAGAGTCCTTACTTCTTTTCTTTCATTTGTATGTTTGATCCAATGGCAGACCTAGCGGCTCCTGCAGGAAGCGACGATCCGCTTGCTCCTACGTCTAACTTTGCACCAGCACCAGCACCTCGCCGTCAGGGCGGAGGCATGGGCGGTGGAATGGGCGGCGCTCCAGGAGGCGCTAGTCGTTACGGTGAGGAGCTTCACTCCATCACCATCCGCGCTCGTCAGCGCACGTTCTACATCGACCTGAAGCAGTCCGGTAACGGCAAGTTCTTCAAGGTCTCTGAAAAGTCCCGCGGAGGACAGAAGTCTACGATCGTCTTTGACGTCGAAGACCTCCCAGCGATGATCGCTGCTTTGCAAGAGATGCAGACAAAAATTTAGTCTTGTATCCAAAAAAGGAAAGCGGGCTTCGGTCCGCTTTTTTTTTATTCCTCTTCCGTTGGTAGTACGTAACCGTTGATGGTTGGATTACCCAGCATCGTGAAGTAGACAATCTTGGCTGCTTCTGCGCGTGTGATGGCGTTTCCTGGTCTAAACGTACCGTCTTCGTAACCACGGACGATCTCTCGTGAGGCGGCAGCCGTGACGTACGGTGAGTACCAGTCATCAGGTGATACATCCGAGAACGAAAGAGGCGAGGCCTCGATTGTATGTAGGGATGATGCGAGACTGAGAATCTTTAGAGCTTCCGCGCGGTTCACCGGAGCGTCCGGCCTGAACGTGCCGTCTTCGTAGCCGGCCACAAAACCGTAATGGGATGCGCTGTAGATGATTTGACGCTTGAAAGCGGCCTCTGGGTTCTCATTGATCGGCGCGTCCTTCCTGACGTCACTGAACGTCGTTTTTGCATCCTCAGAGGAAACACGAATTTTGCTGCAGGTTGTCAGCATCACCATTTTCAGAAATTCGTACCGCGTAATCTGCTGATCAGGATTGAAGGGTGAAGGTGTTCCTGCAGCGCTTGAATATCCGCGAATGACAGGGGTGGAATTAGGAAGAATGAGCGTACGACTGAGGCGCGAGACGATTTTTTCAGACCAGTTATTTTTCATGTCGGAAAAATCATCGTCAAAGGTTTCGTCGGTAAGGGAAAAAATATAGGCGCTGCATTTGCCTTTTATGTTTTTTACTTCCCTTTTGAATTCGCCAATCGCCGCTTGATTAAAAATA
>JAKFXO010000087.1 GCA_021731345.1 Candidatus Peribacterales bacterium
CACCTGCGCGGACGACCGGTGACGGAACCGAACTCCCCTCCCCTTTCGCGGAGCCTATTACCAACTTCTCCGGAATCTTCCGTCAAAAAATCTCCGCTACCGACGCGCGTGCAGTACGCCTTGATGACACCGATGCATGATGCGAGCGAGTTCGGAGGCATGCCGAGTCCCTGAAGCGCTCCAGCTGCAGTTGTGAAGCTACTTGTGACGTACGGGTACGTTCCGTGATCAAGATCAAGAAGGGTGGCTTGCGCGCCTTCGATGAGAATCGTTTTCTTCTGCGTAAGAAAACCGTGCATGAGCTCCGGTATGGACGTGGCGACACACGGCAGCAGCATTTTTCTGGCTTCCGTCAGATTTTTGATCTCAAGATCAATATCGACCGTGACGCCGTATTTTTCTTTCACGTCTTTGGCGCGGACTACGAGCTCTGCTTTCAGGTCGTCATTGAGGCGCTCCATACGGATGCCGCAGCGTGCCGCTTTATCCATGTACGCAGGGCCGATACCTTTTTTTGTCGTACCGATGCCGTTTTCGCGCTTCTCCTCCATGGCTGCATCGATGGCTTTGTGGAAATCAAACACGATGTGCGCGGCTGGTGAAATAATGAGGCGATCAAGAATCTCGATGCCTGCCGCTTTCAAAATGCCGATCTCTTCCAAGAGTGTTGGAAGATGAATGACCATGCCAGAACCAAGGACGACAGGCTTTCCTTCATGGAGACAGCCGGATGGCAGCAAACGAAACACATGTTTTTTGCCGCCGACGACGATGGTGTGGCCGGCATTTGCTCCGCCGCATGCGCGAGCGATGATGTCAAAATGCGCTCCCAGAATGTCGGTCATCTTGCCTTTCCCTTCGTCACCCCACTGGGCTCCGATGATAGCGGTGACCTGACCGAGTTCCTTGAGGAGCTTCTTCATAGACGCAGAATACCACAACCTACATGACTCCGAGGAGCCGCTTCACGACTGCCGTTTGTCCGCTCTCCAGCTCAAGTGCGATGCCAAGACAAGCGGGGTTCTCCGCGGCTGCACGAGCAAGCGCCTTCAAAATGTCCATGCCGTCTTTTCCTGCAAAGAGCGCATCATGCGGCTCGAAGCCAATGACGTTCGGTGCAAGCATAGTGCCTTCTTTTATATACGGAGGATTTGAGACGATGACGAAAGGACGATGGATAGCTTCCACAAATGCAGCCCCATCTCCGGCTGCTGTGGTGATGCTGAGTCCCAATTCTGCAAAATTTTCTCGCGCGATATCGAGCGCTGCTTCCGAGATATCGACTGCGAGAATTTTCTCCGTGCGTCCTTCCAGTGCGAGAGACGCTGCGATGCAGCCACTTCCGGTACCGATGTCGACAATAATTTCTGGAGCTCCGGGATTTAACGGAACGCAGAGAGCGGAGATGCCGCTATCGATGTCTTTTTCGATCAGTCTTGGGTTTTTGAGAAAATCGAGTGCGCATGTGATAAGCTCCTCTGTTGCTGGCCGCGGAATCAGCACATCTGGAGTGACAAAAAATGTACGACCATAAAATTCTTTCTGACCTGTGATGTACGCAGTTGGCTCGCCTGTCTTGCGACGGATGACCACTTCTTCAAAACGCGTCGCATCATTGTCTGGCACTGTTTCATCATCATGTGCGATAAGCCATGTCCGTGGACGCTTGATGATATGCGCGAGGAGCACCTCTGCATCCAGCGCTGGCAGTCCCGATGCTTTCAGGTGTTCTCGGATACGCACGCCGCCATGCTACACTTTCGTCCTCCCCCTTGCTCTATGCCGATTGTGGGCATCGATTGTCGCTTTGGTTCCGCGCTCGCAGGGCTTGGAACGTTCACAAGAAATTTGACGACGGAACTTCTCCAGAGAAAGGACGGTTGGTCGTATGTTCTTTTTGTGAAGTCAGTTAGAGAAGAGTGGCTCTCCCCTCTTTTACAGTTGGGTGTCGATATTCGTGAGGCACCGTTTGCGCATTACTCGTTTCGCGAACAGGCGGATTTCCCGAATCTTATTCAGGATGCAGGGTGTGATCTATTCCACAGTCCACATTTCAACGTTCCGTTCTTCTGTCCAATTCCTTTTACGTGCACGGTGCATGACCTCATTCTGCATCGATTTCCGAATGAAGCGACACTCATGAAACGACTCGCATACCGTTTTGTGATCGGTAGTGCGTTACGCAACGCAAAGCATGTGTTTGCTGTGAGCGAGTCTACGAAAGCTGATATCGCATCTTTCTATGGCTCTGGCGTGAGAGCGAAGACCAGTGTGACGTATCCGGGGGCATCTGCAGCATTCCGTCCACAGTCCAAAGACATTCAAAGCGAAGTCCGGAAGCGCTACGGACTGGAGAAGCCTTTCCTTCTGTATGTCGGTAACTGCAAACAGCACAAGAATGTTCGCATGCTCATCGATGCGTTTACGCAAGCAGGACTTCCAGGAGTAGAGCTTGTGTGCGTTGCAGGTGGCATTGAGTGTGCGCACATTGGACGTCACAAGGATGTTCGTTTTATTCCAACGGTTCCACCGGAGGATTTGCCAGCTCTCTATAGTGCTGCGCTTGGCTGTGTGACCGCGACTCTCATGGAAGGTTTTTGTTTACCGCTCGTCGAGGCTATGGCATGCAGAACCTCGGTACTTGCTACGAATGTTGGGCCGATTCCGGAAGTATGTGGTGAGCATGCTCTCCTGTCTGAGCCAACGGTGACACGTTTTTCTGATGCTATGCGAACGCTTGTTCTTGATCCCTCCGTGCGCTTCCCGGAGAAACTTTCCTCTGCAGAAAAGTGGGCTGCCAGATTTTCGTGGAATCTGACGGCTTCTGCGACGGCGCATGAGTTCAGGAGTATTCTGGAGAGGCTCCCCTCATAGTATGGATCGTCTTTCGGTCATTCTTCCAAAGGTCCTTAGAGAAAGAGGGCTCACTGATGTGTCGCTCACAGAATTGGTGCTGGAAACGGCCATGCAGTGCATTCATAACGAGCTGCCTGCCCATGCAGAGTTCCTGAAACCCACCCTCTTTGAGCAGGGTGTTCTGACCGTCAAAGCTCAAAATTCCGAAGCTTTGGGCGTTTGTGATGCAAAAGCGGCAGTTATTATTCGTGCAGTCAGAGCCTTACAGTGGGGAGTTGCCATTGGTGACGTCAGGGTGGTCATGGCTCGGTGATAAATAGGCTTGCACGGCCTTTTGCCGTCATCTACACTTGTTCGGCTTCTTCCAGTAATTCATTCAATCATTCAATGCTCGTCATCCGTCTCCAGAGAACAGGCCGCGAAAACACTCCGACGTACCGCATCGTGGTCTCGGAAAAAGCTCGCAGTGCTAAAAAAGGTCAGCACGAGATCATCGGTCACTACCTCGCAAACCGCGCGGAGTCCGTTTTCAAGTGTGATACGGAGCGCGTTGCATACTGGGTCAGCAAGGGTGCACAGCCAAGCGACACAATGGCTCGTCTCCTCAAGCGCAATGGTATGAAGGGCATGGAGAAGTTCATCGTTCGCTACGCAAAGCAGAAGTCCCGCAAGGATCCTCCACCAGAGGCAGCTCCAGCTCCGGCACCAGCCGCACCTGCACCTGCACCTGCACCTGCAGAAACACCAGCTGCCTAACTTTGAGATAGACGTGACAACGTCCGCTTCTTCAGAGTATTCTCTTCTCCGTTATGACAGATACGAAAGCGACCGAGGGCGCTCTCCCCGGACACGAATTCATTACAACCGTGCTCTCCATGCTTGTGGAGGACAAGGATCAGTTGGTTGTGGACGCTAGGCTCGACGAGCTTGGAGTTCTTATCACCGTGAAGGTGAGCGACCGCGATATGGGTAAGCTCATTGGTAAAAGCGGTCAGACTATCAAGTCTGTTCGTACTCTTCTCCGCGTTATTGGCGGAGCCAGCAACCAGCGTGTAAACCTGAAAGTCCTGGAGCCTGAGAAGGCTCCGGTTTAGTCATTCTCTTTTTTCCTTCCTCCCTTTTATGATTCGCGATCTCATCGAGAACGGTTCCATTGTCCAGATTGTTGCGACGGTCATCGCCTTCGCATTGATCTTGGCGTCGGTTCTCAGTCTTTTCTATATCATCATCGGAGGCATCACGTTCATCCTCTCCGCAGGTAACGAGGAGAAGATCAAGAAGGCAGTTCACACGGTTCGGTACTCCATTATCGGTCTTTTCGTTAGCTTCCTCGCTTTCTTCTTGGTCTCCTGGATCGCAAAGATCCTCGACGTTCCGTTCGATCTTTCGTTCGGTACGATCCTTGACCTCATGGGTCAGCTGTTCGAGTCCTTCAACTAAATCCCCTACTCTCTGAATCTAAAAAACCCCGCACAGTGCGGGGTTTTCTTTTGATTGCGGACTTCGTTACGCGAATACTTTGCCGAACGCGATCTTGCGCTGGATGCCGGTAGCGGCGAGAGCAGGTAGACCCATGAGCAGAGCGAGGATCGTATCCATACCTGCACCTGTTTCTGGGAAGTCACCGATGACACCGGATGTGTTGGTGCGTACGCGCTCCGTGAGCGAGATGCCGCTGACGTCAGCTCCGCGCAGCGTTGCGACGTTATCAAGCATGAGGCCAGTAGGTGCGTTCTCGGCGACAGAGAGTACATAGGTTGTCTGCCAGCTTTCACCTGGCTTGAGGACTGGCACCTGCCACTCCATGTGACCTTCCGAACGGTTCAGGAGGTACTGCGTATTTTCTGCGCTGACGTAGGAGAGGTACTGAGTTTCGTAACGGTCGACGATGACGGCGTCTGAAATGACGTGATCAAGCGTGTTACGGATGAAGAGCGTGTAACGGATAGCTCCTCCTGGAACAGCTTCGCTGCGATCGGCAGTTTTACGGAACACAACTTCATTCTTTGCAATACCGAGCTCGCTGCTTTCAGCGACAACTTTCGTCACATCGCGGGAGATGTAGCCGTTCATACCGTCAGCCACAGATCCTGCGGTCAAGATGGCATCAAGCGGAGCATCGGAACGAACGCGGACAGTGTACGAGAACGTGCGAGTGTCTCTTGGTGCAATCTGAGCGATGAGCCAGCGAACGTTGTTACCGTCCGAGATACCACCTTCCGTTGCCGAGACGAACTCACCGAACTGCGGCATGTTGGCGCTGATGGCCACCTGCGTACCGACGATGTCGGATGTGTTGGTCGCCTTGATGACGTAGGTCAGAAGCTGACCGATTTCTGCGGTGTTGCGGTTATCAGTGATAGACGTCGTGATGGCGTTGTATGGGAGTCCGAAGCGGACAACAGTCTCGTCAAGCGCGCTGATCGTGCCTACGTAAGCACGTGCGCGGATGGCAAAGCGGTCGACAGCGTCACGATCCACCAAAACGGTGTAGGAGAAAACTTTCTCTACGCCTGGGTTGAGGGTGACATTTTTCCATGTCACGTTGTAGCTGTCGCGTACTCCACCATCACTGATGTTCAGATAGTCAGACATGTACGGCATGGATGCGCGGACATCTGTCGTTTTGGCTGTAGAAGACGTGTTCTTTACGCGAACCGTGTACGTCAGGTTCTGACCTGGTGTGATGAACTCACGACCGTCGGTGATGCTGACTTTGTACGTGTCGTTCTGAGGAGCGGTGTAGTTTTCAACGAGCGTTGTATCTGTGGCCTCCTCACCGCTCACGATTGCGCGAGCAACCATGTACTGACCGACTGCAGCCTCAGGCTTTACGTTTGCATTCACCGTGATGGTGCGCGTGACGTTCTTGTAGACCGAGATATTCGTCCAACGAACGTGACCTTCATGAACATCACCGCTGTCGGATGCGGAGACGATGTTTCCCTGGTGCGGCAAATGGAAGTCCACATTGACGATACGAGCATCTTGGCGCTGCTGTTTAAGCGTAATGACATAGACCATGTTTCCACCTGGAATCACAGACTCCTTGCCGTCCGTGACGGTGATGAAGTTTCCACTAAGTCCAAGACCCTCGAAGTCATCATCAAGATTTTCACAATCATCATCTTGTGGATAATCCACACGCCCATCATTGTCGTTGTCCTGACCATCAGAACATTGACTGAAGACAGCGAGTGATAGCTCCGAGCTCACCGCCATAAGAGTGGTGAACGAGAGCGACAGCACAAGCGTCAGAGCCAGAGCCGAGGCGATTTTCTTCGAGTTCGCCGTACACGATTGAAGGAAGGCCTGTACCACGAGTGGAGGGGGTAGGATTGAAAAAGGAGGTAGTTATATACGTATTTGCTATATATGTCAAATAGTTTTACATCGTTAATTCAACATATCAGCCTAAAAGTGGCCTATGAAGGCTTTTTGGCTGATTTCTTTGATTTTGGTGCTTTGGGTACCTTTTTCACGCGAAGGTACTTAGGGAGGATAAGTGCCTCCTTTACTTCGCTCATTTGATCAATGAGCCCAAGGTCCTCAATAGCGATCTTTCCTACGTAGAGGCGCCTAATATCCCCTCCTTCACGAACAAACTGTTCAATAGCTCGGTATCCCCTGAAGTAGACGAGTGCTTTCGTGAAAGCTCCTGGTTCCGCGGTTCTGGAGACGCCTCTCTTGAAGTCTGCCGTCTTCATGATGGCTTTTTCAGCTGTATAGCCGAGCTCTTCCGTCAGATAGCGACGAGTCTCTGCAAAGGAGTGTTCCATAGCATATGCCACACCGAGGACACCTTTTGCATGCTGGTATCTCTTTTCGTGGTGCGGTGAGAGCACGCGAATCTGGCTGAAGATGGCGAGCCCTTCCTGCGTATCCAGATAATTGGCAAAGCCCCTACGGAAGAGTTCGTACGGCTGGATGGCTCCATTCTCAGCGGTGAGCACGTGAGTTTCTATCTCGTGAGCCACGAGAGATTCGATGTGCATCGGGCTAAAGCGCGCCCCTGCACGGATGAAGATTTTCTTGCCGCCGACGGCGCAGTCAGAAATCATCGATGATTTGATGGATACCTGCCAGTCATGAAGGCCATACGCCAGCATAACGTTATCAAACTGTGCCTTGGCTTCTTCTGCGCTCATTTGCTCGCTATCTGGTACCGGTAGGTCACACGCCTTACGCGAACGTAGGTGCGCTTCTGCAAAACCGATGAGAGCCGTACTAGGAGCTCCAAAGAGTGCAAGGCTGGCTGCGCTGAACTTTTCTCCGTCACCTCGCGCACGGATCAGCTCAATTTTCAGCAGAAGTTCTCGTCGTTTTTTGCGCAGTAAGATGCCGAGCGGAGAATCATCGGTATCGATTTTCCGTAGATTCTCCTCGGCTTGTGCCAGATCAATCTTTGGATCTCGTTGCAAAAAAACCGGATTGTAATCTTTGTCCAAGCGACAACGCTCAAGTTCTTCTTCTAGGTTCACAGGCCTCAAATCTCGCAGTACCTGCAAATCTTTATCTACAGCGCAGATAAGACGGTCTGCGGCGCGGAGGTCCTGCTTCACATTTGTTGTGAGTACGTTGGTCTTTGCTTTTTTACTCGGATCAATCAAGAAGCCAGCAAGATCTCGACGGCCAATGATGGCGCGAATGTCTTTCACTCCAGTCTCTCCTTTTGTGACGAGTGTCTGAATTTTCCGTCCGCCGATACTAAACTTGATCTTGTAGGTACCTTTTGAGCCTTCCACTTTTTCGAGCGCATGACGCTTTTCGAGTTCATCAATGAAATCTGGCGAAAACACCGTCTGCTCCTGTTCTGGTGCAACGGCACAGAGTTCTTCAACCACATAGCTTTCACCAGCAATCTCCAAAATTTCGCGCGGTGCGAGTACAGGCTTATCCGGCTGTCCGTCACGGCGTCTGCCTACTTTTTCTCCAAAGAGTTCCTGTGCGATGCGCACGCCTTTCTCAGGAGAGCTCACCTTGAGGCCTGAGACGCGCTCAAGTCGTGCTCGTAGTGGTGCGAGGTTAGCGACCTGCACCATGAGTCCGGCTCGGGCGTTCACCTCCAAAAGCACGGGACCAAGTTCATGATCAATAGTGAGGTCGACCGCCAGATACCCGATATTCGTGATGTACTGAATACGTGAGGAGATCAGAAGGATTTCTTCCCAACGTGGAATCTGAATGCCAGCAACGGGAGTGCCGTGCGGAAGTTCGTGAAGAATCTTGTTGTACTGTGCTGCGTGTGTCGTGTCACCTTTTGC